>JBDSHU010000092.1:0-5143 GCA_039918335.1 Methylotenera sp.
CATTACAAAGTGTACGAAAGGATGTTTCTGTTAGCGGCGTGACTAAAGTTGCGAAGCCTTTAGACAGCAAACCTGCTAAAGAAGTTAAAATTACAAAAGAAACTAAAACTAAGGCAGCAAAACCAGCAGACTTGGCAAAACCAGCAGGCTTGGCTAAACCAGCTGAAAAATCAGTGATAGCCGAAAAAACTGCAAAAGTGACGACCGACAAAGTGAAAGTTGATAGCAAAGCAACTGTTGAAGCTAAGCCTGCAAAAACAGATGACTTAATTAAAGCTGATAAAAAAGCCACCGTTGCCGAAAAAAAGGCTTTAGCCAATGAAAAGAAAGCCTCTAAAAAAGCAGCTGCAGAGGCAAAGAAAGTTAGTAAAGCAGATAAAGCAAAAACAGCTACAACAACTGAGGTAAAAGCAACCACTAAGTAATTGTTAAAAATACTAATATTAAAAAAGCCCCGCATGCGGGGCTTTTTTTCTAACTAACTACAGTTAATCATCATGTCCATGATGATGCTTTTTGTAATGGCCTTTACCACGCTTGTGCTTATGTTTATTTTTGTAACCATGATCATCATAACCTCCAGTGTGGACAGCTGCTCCTGTAGAAGCTCTAGTACCTGTTGACTCATCAACTACTTTACCTGCTACTGCCCCACCAGCACCACCCAGCCCAGCACCCACTACAGCGCCGGTTCCAGTTCCGCTCACTTTGCGGCCAACATATGCACCGCCTGCGCCTCCGGCAGCTCCACCAATAACCGCACCGGCTTGACCCTCGCCTTTAGTGGTGACCGCACCTCCTAAACCACCACCTAAAGCGCCACCCAATATCTCACCATTACTGCCACCTACTACACCACCAATGGCTGTACCAGCTGCAGCGCCTAAACCACCACCCACTGCAGTTTTGGCATTACTATCTGCAGCCATGACTTGGCCTGAGAATAATAAAATTGCTAATAATGATCCGTTAATTAACTTCATTCTAACTTCCTTTTTTATATACAAAAATGCTCTTTAATCAAAACTATTTTACAAGATTAATAAATTTACAACATCGGATAGTTCTGAGATCAGTATAGGACTCTTCCTATATGAAGCTTGATTTAGCGCACTCTACTTAACGCGCATACCTGCTTGTGCGCCTACATCAGGCGATAAAATAAAGGGTCCGCCACGCTCATCACTAGCGGCTAATACCATACCTTCACTCATGCCAAATTTCATTTTACGTGGGGCTAAATTAGCGACCATTACAGTTAGCCGCCCTACTAATATCGCAGGATCATAGGCAGATTTAATGCCGGCAAATACTTGGCGAGGTTTTTCTTCACCAATATCTAATGAGAGTTTGAGTAGTTTTTCAGCACCTTCCACATGTTCTGCATTCACTATTTTGGCAATACGTAAATCCACTTTGGTGAAGTCGTCAATACTGATGTACTCAGCTTCTGGTAATGCTTCAGTCACTTTTACAGCTATTGGCGCGATGGTAGGGGTTACAGTCAGGTTTTCTTTGTTGGCTTCTGTCATGGCTTCAATCAATTTAGGGTCAATACGGGTGATTAAATGGTCGTAAACATTGATCGTGTGTTGGGCCGTTAAAGATGACTCTACACTGCTCCAACTTAACACTGAAATATTTAAGAATTTTTCAATGTGGCCTGCTAGCTCCGGTAAAACGGGCTTCAAATATAAAGTCAGCAATCTAAACATTTCTAGTGCATCAGTACACACTTGCTGCAACGCAGTTTCTTGTCCCTCTTGCTTTGCCATTACCCATGGGGCTTTTTCCGCCACATAACCATTAGCAATATCTGCTAAACGCATGATTTCGCGTAACGCTTTGCCGTATTCGCGCTCTTCATAAGCACTTGATATCACGTTTGCAGCTGATTGCAACTCAGCAATCACTCGGTTGTCATCAGATGGCTGCAACTTACCTTCAAAACGCTTGTTGATAAAGCCTGCTGTGCGGCTCGCAATATTAATGTATTTACCCACCAAATCACTATTCACACGTGCAGTGAAATCTTCCAGATTCAGGTCGATATCTTCCATCGTGCTATTCAATTTAGCCGCATAGTAATAACGCAAATATTCAGGATTCTTAATATGTTCTAAATAGCTACGCGCAGTAATAAACGTGCCACGCGATTTACTCATTTTTTCACCGTTAACAGTTAAAAAACCATGGGCGAAAATTTTGGTAGGTGTACGATGTCCGCTGAACTCCAAGGTTGCTGGCCAGAATAAAGCATGGAAATAAAGAATATCTTTGCCGATAAAGTGATAAAGCTCAGTATTTGAACCCTTATTCCAATATTCGTCGAAATCTAATCCTTTATCTGTACACAGCTTTTTAAAGCTAGCCATGTAGCCAATCGGTGCATCAAGCCATACATAAAAATACTTGCCTGGCGCATCTGGAATCTCGAAGCCAAAATATGGCGCATCGCGGGAAATATCCCAATCATTTAAGCCACTGGCAAACCACTCACCCATCTTATTAGCAGCTTCGCCTTGTAATGTGGCTTTATCTGTTCCGGTGCCTTGACGTGTCCATTGCTTCAAAAAGTCTTCACATTCTGAAAGTTTGAAAAAGTAATGCTCCGTTTCTTTACGAATAGGTGCAGCGCCAGAAACCGCAGAATAGGCATTGATTAGTTCAGTAGGATTATAAGTGGCCCCACACACTTCGCAAGAATCGCCATACTGATCTTTTGCATGACATTTTGGACATTCACCCTTAATGAAGCGATCTGGCAAGAACATGTTTTTGACGGGGTCGTAAAACTGTTCTATGGTTTTGCTGGTGATTTTGCCAGCAGCTTTTAGTTTTTTGTAGATACTTTGTGAGAGCTCTTTATTTTCCGGCGCATTGGTAGAGTAGTAATTATCAAAATCCACTAGAAATTCTGCAAAATCTGCACTATGTTCTTGATGCACATTGGCAATCAACGCTTCGGGTGTAATACCCTCTTTTTCAGCACGGAGCATAATCGGCGTGCCATGTGTGTCATCCGCACATACATAATGTACGGTATGGCCCTGCATTTTTTGAAAACGCACCCAGATATCGGTTTGAATATATTCCACCAAATGGCCTAAATGGATACTGCCATTGGCATAAGGCAAAGCTGAAGTGACGAGTATTTTCTTAGAAGTCTTATTTGCGGGTTGCTGCGTCATAAATGGCTTAAATGATAAATTTTTATTGAATCGTCTATTTTAGCAAATGCGCATCTAATCTAGTAATTAAACTCTCTACTACACTCAAATAATGTAGGCTAAAATGGTGTTTTGAAAATCACTAGAAATTAAAACCATGAGCTTTACTGAGCAGAGCATTACAAACGCATTACAAACATTGATAGACCCTAATACTGGTCGTGATTTTGTTACCAGCAAATCGGCTAAAAACATCAAACTGGAGGGCAATAATGTCAGCTTAGATATCGTGCTGGGCTATCCGGCCAAAAGTCAGTTTGAAAACTTGCGAACACTGGTTGTAAATCAGCTTAAAAGTATTGCAGACATCGGCAATATCACCGTCAATATCGGCAGCAGAATTGTCAGCCATAGCGCACAACGCGGCGTGAGTCTGATCCCTAACGTTAAAAACGTCATTGCGGTGGCATCAGGTAAAGGTGGCGTGGGCAAATCAACCACCTCTGTCAACTTAGCATTAGCGCTGGCAGCAGAAGGCGCAACTGTGGGCTTACTAGACGCTGACATTTACGGTCCAAGCCAACCGCAGATGTTAGGTATTAGCGGGCGCCCGGAAAGCACCGATGGCAAAAGCATGGAGCCGATGCTAGCACATGGCATACAAGCCATGTCGATTGGGTTTTTAGTAGATACCGATACCCCTATGGTATGGCGTGGACCAATGGTGACCGGGGCGCTCGAACAATTACTACGTGAAACCAAATGGCGAGATTTAGACTATCTAGTAATTGATTTACCCCCTGGCACAGGTGATATTCAACTTACGTTATCACAAAAAATTCCTGTCACTGGCGCCATTATCGTTACTACACCGCAAGACATCGCATTACTAGATGCGCGCAAAGGCTTAAAGATGTTCGAAAAAGTAAGCATCCCCATTTTGGGCATCGTAGAAAATATGAGCACACATATTTGCAGCAACTGTGGCCATGAAGAACATATTTTTGGTGCAGGTGGCGGCGCACTCATGAGCAAAGAATACAACGTAGACTTACTGGGTAGCTTACCGCTAGATATTAAAATTCGTGAACAGTCCGATGGTGGAAAGCCAACTGTAGTTGCCGAGCCTGATAGCAAGATTGCAAATATTTACAAACAAATTGCCCGTACGGTTGCCGTCAAAATTGCTAACACCAGTTTGGATCACAGCAGCAAGTTTCCTAACATCGTCATTCAGAATACCTAATCAATACTTCATCGTTCAGCTAGATGAATGCGAAAATAAGATGACCGAGAAAAAACGAGACCCTACAAAGAAACATAGCACCGCAGAGAATCTCCTCGGCTCATCCTATGAGGCTATGGATGAACGCACAAAAAAAGTCGCACGTCACATCACAGAACGTAAACACATCTCAAAAAATCTTTCACAAGAACTTGATCAATCAGCAACTTTTGGGCAGCGCGCAGCCGATGCGGTCGCTCAATTTGGCGGCTCATGGGCATTTATCATGCTGTTTGCGGCTGTTCTAATTGTTTGGGTACTTTTAAACTCTTACATCTTGGTTAATTACAATAAAGCGTTTGATCCTTACCCGTATATTCTGTTGAATCTGTTTCTATCCATGCTGGCGTCTATTCAAGCGCCTGTCATACTGATGTCGCAAAACAGGCAAGGTGAAAAAGATCGCTTAAATGCCGAGCATGATTATGAAGTGAACCTTAAAGCCGAACTTGAAATTCTGCTATTACATGAAAAAGTGGATTTGTTACGCGAGGGTCAGTGGAGTGAATTGTTAGTGATTCAGAAAGAACAGCTAAAATTGCTAAATCATTTGATTGATAAAAATAAGGCTTAAGTTATGTATGCTTAAGTTATGTATATAGGGCTGACTTTTTTGCCAACCCTCGCCTTCAATTTTTTCTATTACAATATTAAATATAAATCCTAAACCAAAACCACGCCTAAACAA
>JBDSHU010000093.1:0-4571 GCA_039918335.1 Methylotenera sp.
TCTGTAGTATTTTCTTGCGTAATGATATCGCCGGAAAGTGTGATTTCTATGGCATATCGGTGCCCATGCAAGTTCTTACATTGACTTTTGTGGTGGGGAATACGATGCCCGGCATCAAATTCAAGGCGGGTGGTAATGTGCATGAAAGTCGCTTATTTAAATGAAGGTTAAAAATTTACAGCGTATTATACGCTTAGAGGTAATTTTTTTTAAGGGACTAAATAAGGGTGTTATCAGTAGCAGTTAAGCTGTTCGGTTTTAAATTGAGTTGTTCATCTTCAAATTCGCTTAGCCATGGAATAAAGGCATCAAAATGCATAGGCTTTGCATAATAATAGCCTTGTATTTTTTCACACTTCATTTCTTTAAGAATATTCAGACAAGCTATATCCTCTACACCTTCTGCTACAACGGCTTTGCCCAGGCTGTGGGCTAATTTTACTACCGACAATACAATCGCTTTATCCTGACTTGAATTTGCAATATTACGCACGAAAGATTGGTCGATCTTAACAAGGTGAATTGGCATGCTTCTTAATCGAGTCATAGAAGAATAGCCTGTACCAAAGTCATCTAAGGCAAGCTTGCAACCTAACGCGACAATTTTATCAATCACTAAAGTAGCTTTTGCTTCATCTATTAACAGATCATTTTCAGTGATTTCAATGATTAAGTTTTCTGCGGGGATTTCCCATAGTGCAATAGATTGTGCCAGTAACTCGGGTAAATCTGCATCTAATAAATCTGTACCACTTAAATTAATGGTGAGTGCAATATTGCGTTGGTGAGCAGACTTAAGCTCTGCAACCCGCTGGCAAGCGTTGTTAATAAGCCAGCGTATAAACACTTTGCCAAAACCTTTTTTATAAATGGTATCGATTAATCTCTGGGGAGATGTCGACTGTAAACTCTCATTATGCCAACGCAATAATACTTCAGCACTGACACAAGTCACTTTTGAGTTCGCTTCTTGCATCATTGGATTAGTAGATTTTTTATTTTGTAAGCTTATGATGGGCTGCAAATAAATTTCTAATTCATTTTGCTGTAATGCATGAATGATCTCTTCATCAAGTTGATGGGAATTTGAGAATGACTCTGTAATGTGCTGATCGTAAAATTCAGTATCATAATTATTAACCATCGCGTGGTGCAGTGCTAACTTAGCGCAGTCATACATAGCAACTCCATTTTGTTGCGTTTTTAATGAGCTTACACCACCAAAATAAGGCTTTAATATGAGCGTAATATTATCCAGTGGTAGCGCAGACTCAAAAGCATGAATAATTTTTGAAGTAATGAGATTCAGTTGAGCCGGAAAGCGAACTTGTCTAGTGATGATTGCTAATTCGATAGGGCCTACACGACATACAGTTGAATTCTCGTTAAGTTGCTGTTTGATCGTATGTACGGCAGCCATGATTAGGCTTGACGATGTTGCATTTAATTGAGAGCCTTCACCTAAACTTATATTTAAATTTACTAGTATCAGGCCTATATGTGTTGAGCTTAGACCGTGGTTCTGGTGCTCAACTTGTAAATGCTTATTCAAAATATTCAGCATGAGTTGCTGATTTGGCAGCCCAGTTTCTAGATCAAAGTTTTGAATATGCGTAAATTTGTATTGATCAAATTGATTAGTAACTCGTGCTAATAAATGCATTAATAGATTTTGAAATTTGGCGGTTACTATTGAATCTTGTATTAAGTCTGTAGAGCCAATTATCTGTGCAGGGCGCAGTGTTAAACATCTGGCTAAAAGTAAAGCGGAATCTAAATGGGCGCCTGAATCATAGTCATTAAGCCATGCTTGTAGCAGGTGATTAATTCGATGGTTAAACTCTGGCCAATTCATTTGTTGTGGCCAAATAGTAGCAACAGGCAGTAACTTAGCTAAAGTGAATTTAGCCTCATTAAATGGTGGTTCGTGAATTAATTCATTGAACATCTGTAAATTAAAAGCATAGTCACCAGTGACATTAGCTGCTTTTAATTTATAGCTAGCCATTAGCTGTAATAGTAAATTGGGCGGTAGATCTATGACGAAGTGATCATCAAGTGATTGAAAGTTTGATGACTCAGGATTTAGTACGCTAGGATGAGTGCCACTAAGCATAGAAGTTATTGGCGCTTAAACCATAGCTATCTGGAGCTAACCCTCTTAAAATTTGATATGGCTCACCAGTGGGGGTTTTTGGTGCATGAATCAAATCCACAGTCGCTGGATATTCATTCTTAGTTTTATCTGGGTTAAGTAATATCATCACTCTGGGTAGCATCCGACGGACACTATTTTGCTGAATAACAACGCCGACTTCCCCAGAGTTTAATTCAACAAGTGTACTGACAGGATAAATGCCTAAAAATTGTACAAGTTGATCAATCAAAGCGCCATTAAATTTAGTATCACGCAAGGCATGAATTTTTTCTAAAGCCAATTGATTGTAAACACCTTTGGCATACACTTTATTACTGGTAAGAGCACAATAAGTATCAATTAATCCAGCCATCTGACCGGTTAAACTAATCTGTTTCCCTGTCAGTTGGTATGGATAGCCACTCCCATCGATTCGTTCGTGATGCTGTGAAATAGTCAAAATAACAGTGCCAGAAATATTGTCAGTCACTTCTAATAATGTCAGTGCATGATCAACATGTTTTTTCAATACGTTGAATTCTTCCGCCGTGATTTTTTCCTGTTTATGTAAAAGTTCCGGTGGTATTTTGGCTTTACCGATGTCTTGCAGTAAACCTGCAAAGCCCAAGTCTTTGATTTGTTTTTTGGGCATTGCCATAAAGTTAGCGAGTGCCATCATCATAATTGAAACATTCAGCGCGTGGTTATAAGCATGATTATCTGTTTGTTTCAGTTTAGAAAGCCATATAAGCGCATCAGGGTTGCGTTCTATACTTTCCACCATATTAGTGATTGATTCGGTAACGTTAGTTAGATTTATTTCCCGATCTTCTGCTAAAGCTTCAAAAATCTCTCTCGTCGCAATCTGCGATTTTTCATACACTGGATAAATATGCGCAATTTCTTCTTCTACAGGCGGAGCAGTTTCAAAAATTGTAACGCTATAACCGCCATCCGCTACTATATTCCTGGCTAAATCTGCCTTTAATGCATCTTTATCAATAGTGGACCTGAGTTTTTTTTGATTTCCCATCCAGTTTGGTAAACCAGAAATGAAGTTAGAAAAGTCCGTTTTAATTTGAGATGCAAAAGAAGGTTTTTCATTAAGGCTATCACTATCAAGGTTAACCACGCTGTTAGTGATGTTATCGATACCTTGATTCGCACTTTGTACATTAAACATAAGATTGTCAGCACTACCATTTTTTGCACTTGTAGGCAGTGAACTTTGATTGCTTGCTTTAATTTCTTTTAACACATCAAAAAAAGAAAATGCTTTGTTATTTGATTTTTTTGATGAATCTGACTTTTTAGGGGTTTTCGCGGAACTTGATATACGGATAATTGCGCCATCGTGCTTAATGGCAACTTGTTCTTTAGGTGGGGCTGTAAAGTGATTACCTACAGAAACAGTACGATCTATGTACACATATTCACATAAGCGTGCCATGGAGACAATTTGGTCGCTGTCTTCAATCAATAAGCCTTCCAGCATAAAAGGCGTACTCAACCAAGGTCTATCGAGCTCACAAACAAACATGCCTATATCTAATTGCGATATCAGTATTTTTTCTCGGCGTATATCATTCACTTGGATACCCTTTAGATGAATTTAAACGATTTCATCAATTATAAATTTGAATGATTATATTACAGCACTTTTATTTTTAAGAGGGTTTTACACGAGCTTACTAATAAAAAATTAACTAAATAATACCAGTTGTTAGCTAAGAAATTTAATGCGATATCTCAGTGCGTAACATTTTGTAAGTGGAAAATCTTTCAGTACTTACTTTGTTAGAAGCTACTGCTTGCGTGATGGCACAATCTGGTTCTTGTAAATGTTTGCAATTATTAAATCTGCATTTACCTAAAAATGGCCTGAACTCTACAAACGCATGTTCAAGTTCGTCGGTACTCAAATGATGTAACCCAAATTCTTGTAAACCTGGGGAGTCTATCAGTTGGCTATCGCCATCAAGGTGATATAAATGTGCTGCGGTGGTGGTATGTTTGCCGCTATCTAGCACTTGGCTCACTTCTCGAGTACGCACAGACTCGTTTGGCAATAGCGCATTGATAATGGTTGATTTCCCCATGCCTGACTGACCGACTAAAATGCTTGCTTCCCCTTGCAGGTAGGGTCTGAGGGTGGAAATGTCTTCTTTAGCTGACAGCGCAAGTACTTGATAGCCAAGCGATGTATATAGCGCCAGCTTACGCTTGGCATCATCGTTATCAGCTAAGTCGCATTTGTTTAACACGATGAGTGCTTTAATATCAGCGGATTCAGCAGCAATTAAGCAGCGATTGAGTAAGGCCTCATAAAAGCTAGGCTGTGTGGCTAATACGATAATAATCTGTGTGACATTGGCAGCTAACATTTTGCTTTTAAATGCATTACTACGGTAAAGCAAAGTTTTACGCGGCAATA
>JBDSHU010000094.1:0-2868 GCA_039918335.1 Methylotenera sp.
GGATAAACAATGGGCTTATGACTTTCTTCAGGGAAGGTTGCAATAATTTCTACTTTATTGGAGACTTTAGCATCGGTTTCATAGACAATTCCTGCACCGCACTCACCGCGCTCAACAAATGCCAGCGCCCCACGTACATCTTGTGCGCCGACGATTCTGGTTTTAATACCATCCCACCAATTTAAATAGCTGAGTGACTCTTTAGCGTAGATACCTGCAGGCACGGATTCAATATCACCGGTACATAATCTACCGTCAAAAGCCTTTGAAAAGTCGAATGATTTCTCAAGCTTCACATTAAAACCACGACCTTTTGGCGCGATAAGCACAAGCTTATTCCCTAAAAATTCTTTGCGCGAGTCTGCATTGATCAATTTTTTGTCCTGTAAATAATTCATCCATTTAGTATCTGCCGAGATAAAAATATCTGCAGGTGCGCCGTTCTCTATTTGTTTTGCGAGTGTGGATGAAGCAGCGAAAGAGTGGCTGATTTTAGTCGCCTTTGCTTTTTCATACTGTGTACTAATGTCAGTAAGTGCATTGGTTAAACTAGCTGCGGCATATACGGTAACTTTGTCATCAGCATTCGCAACAACACCTAAAATTGCAAGGAGTAAGGCAATTGCCCATCTAGCAATATTTTTAATCATGTTTTTTCCTTTTTTATTCTGTATTAAGCAACTAGAAATCGTATTGCGCTCTTAACACAACCGCCTTTTCAGTGTCGTCAAGCTTTCCATTTATTAAGATATCCTTATCGAAATCAGTGTGAATATAGTTTAGCAATAAACGTGCGTTTGGATTTAATATCCATTTAGCGCCTGCAGTCCAAGCATCCGCTTCACTTGTAAATGCAGTCGTAGGTGTGGTTAATATTGCATTAAAATCAGAAGCATCGAACTTGCTATAACGTAAACCTAATTCAAAAGCACCCCAACCATCTTTGCTATCAAAATTACTCTTTGGTTTTAATCTACCAAATACACCACTTTTATAAGCGTCTGCATAGGATTCACCCGTTACCAGCCAGTTAAAATCGGCATACCAAACTTTTATATCATTATCAAAGTTCACTACTGGGGCAGATACGCGTCTGCCTTCAAAATTTGCGTTGATATATTCTGCTTGTACTTTTACAGGCCCATAGGCTAATGCCATCTCAAATCCCAAACGCTCTCTGTTAGAAGTCACTCTTGATGGCAATGCAGTGGTTCCACTAATATTTGCTACGCTAAAAAACTGCACACCACTGCCTTCGGTGATTTGTGTAATGCTATTCCCAGTTGATGTAGAAAAACCTACACTTCCTTTACTGGCAGACACGCCAGCGTGCAAGACCAAGTCTTTATTTTCAGTAAATCCTGCAAAGTTAGCATTGATTCTGCCGCCAATATCTTTGCTATCCCTCACATCATCATTATTCTGTCCTGTGCCATTCACGATATACGCATTGTAGTTCAGCCATGGAAGCGGGTCGCCGAACACCATGATACCTCGATCATAAGTCGACGTAAAAATTGCACCATTATTGGTCGCCAGCGAGAGTTCTGTGAAATCAGTGAAGTTAGTACTTTGTGGACGTTCTAAGCCAAAAAATGGTTTAAATTTACCGATACGAACTTTCGCTGCAGACCAGCGATTGAAATCAAGATAGCCGTAAGTTAAAGCGGTCGTGCCTTTTGCGCCCGTATTATCGTTCGCGTATTCACCTTCAACTCGCACTGCAAAATCCTTTAAGAAAGAAAAAGTACCACCGAATCTTGCGCGGCGAATGCTGAATGTGTCATTTTTCCATTCATCGGGTTGATAGGTTCTATAGTCTGCCTGTATACGACCGTTTAGCTGCAATTTCCAGTTACCCGTACCATCTTCAAATACCAGGCCATCTTTAAAGGCGCCATAAATAGGCTAACCTTTACTACTACCTTTTTCTTCTGATTTTGTGATTTTTGATTGGCTGACCTGATTTTCAATTCCAACCAGTTCCTTCGTTAATAATTCGACTTGCTTGTCTTGCTCGGCACGTTGCTGCTGCATCGTTTGCAGTGCTTTTTCTAATTGCTGAATGCGCGCCTCAAGGTCTGCATTTTCTGCATGGGCAGAAAGCGGCATTAAAACCGCAATCATTGAGGATAGCAACACACGTTTTGTAAGGGGGAAATGCATAATGTCTCCTGATTTTTATATTGGCAAAGTGCTGACGGGGGCAAATACCTTCTTTGGTAAAGCTTAATTTCTGCGTTAAATACCACCGTTGGTGTTAATTTCGCTATATTATCAGAAATATAACGGTATTAACATTTGCGCAACAACTACATAAAACGAGGGATTGGCTTGGAGCTTTTTGCTTAGCGCCTATCAGCGCGCTAACAGTTTTAAAAAATCATCCATTTCGGAAAATACATACTGCTCAGATTTAGCCTGGATAGAGAGGTACTCTTTCAAAACATGATGCCCGAAAGGTGTAAGTGTTGCACCACCTCCGTGCGGCCCGCCTATGACGGTAGTCACTAGCGGTTCTTTAAAGCTGGCATTCATGACCATGACCAGATCCCAAGCCCGCTTATAGGACATGTTCATGCTCTTGGCAGCGCCTGATATTGAACCATGAGCACTGATCGCTTGAAGCAGTTGTGCTTTGCCCGGGCCAAAAGCAATACCGTTACCATGTTGAATTTGAATTTTAATTTTGACCGGACACATGGATTGAGTTAACCCTATTTTTTCTTATTGATGTAGAAATAATACTGAATCATATTCCAATAAGTCTACGCATATTTATCTAAATTATTAATCCCTAATGCCCAGCTTTTAAGTCTATTTTTAGTCATTAGTATCCCGCCAATGAAAATTTATTGGTGCATTATT
>JBDSHU010000095.1:0-4896 GCA_039918335.1 Methylotenera sp.
CCGGTAGATATCCAATTACAGGATACCTATTACGTAGTGGCACACTTTCATTATGTGTTATTTTCCGGTGCAGCGATGAGTATCATGGCCGGCGTGTATTACTGGTTACCTAAATGGACTGGTCATATGTATGACGAAAGACTAGGCCAATGGCACTTTTGGCTGACTACCATTGCTTTTAATGTCACTTTCTTCCCTATGCACTTCACAGGGTTAGCCGGTATGCCACGTCGTATTCCAGATTACGCGCTACAGTTTGCCGATTTTAATGTGATTTCTTCTATTGGTGCGTTTGTGCTTGGCGCAGCTCAATTGCTGTTTCTTTATACAGTGGTTAAGTGCATACGCGGTGGTAAACCGGCTGGTGAAAAGCCTTGGGAAGGTGCGGATACACTGGAATGGACATTACCTTCTCCACCGCCTTACCATACCTTTGAAAATCCGCCAGCGATCGCATAAGGAAGCCATCATGCAAACTAAACATTATTATCTGCCAGCGCCTTCGTGGTGGCCCATTGTAGGTTCAGTTGCGATTATTACGCTGGCTAGCGGTTTTTTACTGAAACTGCAAAACATAGAAGCTGGTCTTTACTTAATGATAGCCGGCGCCTTAATAATGGCATATATGCTATTTGGATGGTTCGGTGCAGTGATACGTGAAAGTCTGGCAGGCAAGTTCAATGACCAAGTGGATGTATCCTACCGCTGGGGAATGCTGTGGTTTATTTTTTCTGAGGTGATGTTTTTTGCAGCTTTGTTCGGCACGCTTTTCTACGTACGTATTTTCTCTGTGCCATGGTTAGGTGCTACGCCTTTGCTATGGCCTGGCTACACTGCAATCTGGCCTACTGCGGGACCAGGCATACATGAGCAATTTACGCCTATGGCGGCATGGGGCATTCCTGCAATTAATACCCTGATACTTCTTAGTTCCGGCGCAACAGTCACCTGGGCGCACTGGGGTCTTAAAAAGAATAACCGTGCTCAATTAAAGATCGGTCTTGCATTAACTATCCTGTTGGGAGCAATTTTCCTTGTGCTTCAAGTGCATGAATATCAATCAGCAGATTTCACTATCAAAACGGGCGTTTATGGCGCAACATTCTATTTACTGACAGGTTTTCACGGTGCCCATGTAACGCTAGGTGCCATTATGTTAAGTGTAATTATGGGGCGCGTACTTGCAGGCCACTTTACTCAAGACAATCATTTTGCCTTTGAAGCGGTCTCGTGGTACTGGCATTTTGTGGACGTAGTGTGGCTGTTGTTATTTGTATTTGTATACTGGCTTTAGCCAGAAAGGAGTTTCAAATGAACCGTCGACTGTATTTCATACTTCCTGATGTAAAGAGTGCGCACTCAATGATGCACGATCTTCTGTTAGCTAGTCTTAGCGCTAAACGTATCCATTTTCTTGCAAGACCTTCTGTTCCATTAGGCGATTTACCGGAAGCTACAGTTTCTGAACGCAGCGAGCTGGTTGACGGCTGGGTGATTGGGATGGGTTTAGGCGCATTAATAGGCGTTGCTATCGGCTTTTTAATCACGTGGTTTCCGCTATGGACATATTCTAAGCCCACGCCGGTGATGCTGATATTGATTTGCGGAATAATAGGTTTTATAGGGGGAGGTTTGTGGGCTGGAATGGTGGCTTCCCACGTACCTAACCATCGTGTCAAACCTTACCAAACCCAGCTAGAACAAGGCAAAGTGCTGATGATATTACTGGTGCCTTTTTATCGGATTAAAGAAATTCGTAAATTGGTAGCCAAAAAACATCCTGAAGCTGTCTATGGTGGTACTTGGCCGACTGACCATGTAATTTTTCCATAACAAAGTGGTCAAACTTTATATGTATTTTTTTAACGTAACTTTTTTTAATGTACCTGTGGATAGAGACATGATTGAATTTATTTAATTGAGGGGAGAACGAAATGAATGTTAAATTAAAATTTTTGCTACATGATGTTAAAACCGCTAATCAGGTAAGAAAAGAATTACTTCTTGCACGTGTTGATGATGAGAATATTCATTTCTTGGCAAAGCCTGGTACGGATCTTGGGCAGCTACCACCCGCAACCTCTATGGAAAAAACCAATAGTTTACATGAGGGGGAAAGAGGGATTTTATATGGCGCCATCTTTGGATTATTGGCGGGTCTATATGTTTTAACCTTTCCTACTTGGTTAACTACCTCGCCAGTTTGGTACACAAATTCTAAGTGGTACGTTATTTTGGCAGTCACTACAATTTCAGGCGCTGCTTTTGTAGCGATTGGCGCTGCTTTATTGGGCGTTAATTTATTAAACTCCAATCTTGATAAGTTCAAAGACAAAATGGCCCATGGAGAAGTCTTGGCAATAGTAACAATACCCTTTTATCGTATTAAAGAAATTCGCAAAATTATAAGTAAGCATTATCATCATGGTCATCCTATACATAGCTAGCATGACGTTAAGACTGGTAAGTACACACATTGATAATAGGCTTGTACTATTGGTAATCACAGATTGATTATCTAAGCCATTTAATACGGCCTAAACTAAGGAGGTTCCTTAAATCACATTCTGAAAAAATCAGGCTTAAACACACTTTAGAACGTTTTTAGCATCAAGTCCCCAACCCTTTTGGTGCTAGGGTATAAGTCATATCACACTCTAATTCGTAGTGTAATAGTGATGCAAGCTTTCGTAACGCATCGCTTTGCTTTAACTGAATTTTCTTAGTTGATTAAAAATACTATTGCATAGGAATGCGATTAGTCAAAACAACAGGCGTGTTTTGACTAATCGTAACTTTTGGAAAATCCTTTATAGTCATTTCTCCGCAATGTTTAACGTTTTTATTGATTGCCAAGATCAACCTGCCTTGTCTCTAGTCTAAAAGAATCCCATGAAAGAACAGATTGGCATATAGGGTTTTGTTTCAATATGCACTATAATTCGTCCGTTTTTTGCAATATCCTTTTCGGAAGAGTGGATGAGCGGTTTAAGTCGCACGCCTGGAAAGCGTGTTTAGGCTAATAGCCTAACATGGGTTCGAATCCCATCTCTTCCGCCATATTTTGTTCAACCCTGAATACTGAAAACTGAATTCTTGTAATATCTTTCCAAATATAGGAAGTTCAATTTAATGTATTATTATCTCTCAACGGTTTACTCCTACAGAGTGAAATTATTTTACTAAAAGACAATCATGGTAGAAAATAATCAATCATTGCAACTTGAAATTGCCGAAATATTAGTAGAGGCATTGAATCTTGATGTCATTGCAACTGAAATTGACCCTGCTGCACCGCTTTACGGTGAAGGGCTAGGCTTAGATTCTATTGATATTCTTGAGGTTGCTTTAGTTGTCTCTAAACGTTACGGATTACAACTTAAATCCGATAGCGAAGACAATCACCGTATTTTCAGCTCCTTACGTAACTTGACTGAGCATGTTGCCCTACATAAAACAAAATAATTACGCTACGCCAGATGCGTAAAGCCATCAAAATTGCGCGGGGCTCTAGCATTGCATTGATGATTTTGATTTATGCAGGACTAGTACATCACGTTAACGCCTCAGGTGAGGCTAGTATTCTTGGTGCGGTTTTGGCATTGATCCCTATTTTTTTGTTAGTAGTCACATTTGCCTTGCAAGCAAGTTCACGCATGATGGGATTCGGTTTATTGGTGATCACTGCTGTTTTTTTCTGGTTTGCATGGCCATTTGTTATGCAGCACACAGACTATATGTTCTGGATACAGGATATTGGTTTAATGCTGATTTTAATGTTAACTTTTGCGCGAACGCTACAAAAAGGCCGAAAACCTTTATGTGTACATTTCGCAGAGATGATCAATGGCGATGAGGCGTTACCAACTGCCCATGTGGATTATGCTCGCCAGGTAACAGTCGCTTGGGTCATCTTTTTTGCGATGATTATCATCATTTCAACTTCATTGTTTTTTCTTGCGCCACTTACTATCTGGTCGATTTTTGTGAATTTTCTTACACTTCCTCTCGTTGCACTCATGTTTATCGTTGAGTTTATGGTGCGTTGCCGTGTGCTAACAGACTTACCTAATGGACATATGCTTGATGCAGTAAGGGCATATTTAAATAACTCTGCCCGCCTTCGTTAGGTCAATAGTATTTTGGCTTTTTGTTTTTTGTTTTAAGTTTTGAGCTTTAAATCTTTATGCAAACTTTGCCCCTAGTCACCCATCGTTCTTTTGATGAAATAGTTGCTTGGCGCAATGGTACAGCCATTACTGTTGAGAATTTTTTAGCGGATGTGACGTATTTAGCTACTCAACTTCCCGCTGGTAAACACATATTGAACGTATGTCGTGACCGTTATCATTTTACTGTTGGTTTGGCTGCTGCTATTGTCAGCAACAAAGTAAGTTTACTACCACCTACGCATACAGCAGAAATGGTGCAGCAATTAAAGACATTTGCAGCGGACGTGTTTTGCCTGCATGACAATGTAGATTGTGATATTGCACTGCCGCGACTCTGTTATCCGGCCATGCCTGAGTATTCATTTGATAATGCAAATATGACAATTCCGCAGATTGGGGTTCAGCAGCTTGTGGCGATTGTATTCACTTCAGGATCTACCGGTTCACCTATTCCGCACGCAAAAAGCTGGGGTTCGCTAGTGCACAATGTGCAAGCTCAGGCTGAACGCCTTGGTTTGTTAGCAGGTAAATGTTACAGCATTGTCGGCACGATCCCGCCGCAACATATGTATGGTTTCGAATCAACAGTGTTGTTACCATTGCAGAGTGGCAATGCTTTATCTAGCGCGCAACCGTTTTATCCTGCAGATATTTGTAGCGCCGTCACTGACATACCAGCGCCACGTATTTTAGTTTCCACCCCATTACACTTGCGATTATTACT
>JBDSHU010000096.1:0-6481 GCA_039918335.1 Methylotenera sp.
AATGGCCTGAAGATTCAAGGCATGGAAGTCACGGTAGTACATAAAAACGAATGGCTGCTGGAAAAGCAACTGGATAAAACAGCCGGCAAAATGCTGCAAAAAAGTTTAGAGGCCAAAGGTTTAACATTTTTACTGCAAAAAAATACCGAACTTCTGATTGGTGATGCCCCAGATGCTAATGGAAGGAGCCGCGTAAAAACTGCCCGTTTTACTGATGGCTTAGAGGTCGCTGCCGATTTAGTAGTAATGGCAGTCGGCATACGCCCTAACTATGCATTAGCGGAGTCTGCGGGCATTCACTGTAATCGCGGCATTGTAGTCAATGACACCATGCAAACTTATGACCCGCGCGTATATGCAGTGGGCGAGTGTGTAGCACACCGTGGTATTTCGTACGGCTTAGTAGCACCTCTATTTGAAATGGCTAAAGTATGTGCCACCCACTTAGCTAATTTTGGCATTGGTTTATATAAAGGTTCTGTCACCTCTACTAAATTAAAAGTGACAGGCATTGATTTATTCAGTGCCGGCGACTTTAGTAGCGGCGAAGGCGCGGTAGATGATGGCCGTGAAGAGATTGTTTTGCATGATGCCGTTGGCGGGGTTTACAAAAAACTCGTTATAAAAAATGACAAAATCATTGGCAGCGTGCTTTATGGGGATACCGCGGATGGTTCGTGGTATTTTCAAATGCTTAGAGATGGCAAAGCCATTCATGAGGTCCGTGACCATTTGATGTTTGGTCAAGATTCACTCGGCAATACTGGCCACCAAGGCCAGGACAAAGCCGCAGCCATGACCAATGAAATGGAAGTGTGCGGCTGTAATGGCGTGTGCAAAGGTACGATTGTTAAAGCCATTCAAGATCAAGGTTTATTTACCATTGATGATGTGAAAAAACAAACCAAAGCGGGTTCAAGCTGTGGTTCCTGCGTAGGTCTGGTTGAGCAGATTTTAGCTTCCACTTTAGGTGGCGGTTATGCCCCTCCTTCTACCAGCAAAGCGATTTGCGGTTGTTCAGATAAAAATCATGAAGAAGTGCGTGCAGAAATTCGCACACACAAATATCTGAACATTCCGGATGCCATGAAAGGTATGGCTTGGCGCACGCCAAACGGTTGTGCAACCTGTAGGCCAGCATTGAACTATTACCTGCTTTCAACTTGGCCACACGAGGCGGTGGATGATCCGCAGTCACGCTTCATCAACGAGCGCGTGCACGCCAATATCCAAAAAGATGGCACCTATTCTGTCATTCCGCGTATGTACGGTGGTGTCACTACGCCAGACCAGTTACGCAAAATCGCTGATGTCGCTGACAAATACGCAGTACCGATGGTAAAAGTGACAGGCGGCCAACGTATTGATTTACTGGGTGTGAAAAAAGAAGACTTGGTTGGCATGTGGAAAGATTTAGACATGCCATCTGGCTATGCTTATGCGAAAGGCATTCGTACCGTTAAAACCTGTGTGGGCTCAGAATTCTGCCGTTTCGGTACCCAAAACTCTACGCAAATGGGTATTGATATTGAAAAAGCGTTCGACCATATGTGGGCGCCGCACAAAGTCAAATTCGCCGTATCAGGCTGCCCGCGCAACTGTGCAGAATCCGGCATCAAGGACGTTGGTATTATCGGTGTAGATTCAGGCTGGGAAATTTATGTGGGCGGTAACGGCGGCATCAAAACCGAAGTTGCACAATTCCTATGCAAAGTAAAAACTTCTGACGAAGTGCTGGAATATTCAGGCGCATTCATACAAATCTATCGTGAAGAAGCACGCTACTTAGACCGGACAGTACACTGGATTGAGCGTGTAGGTTTGGAATATGTAAAACAGCGCGTACTTGAAGATGTCGAAGGCCGCAAAGCCGCTTATCAGCGCTTGTTATTTGCGTTGCAAGGCGCTGTAGAACCGTGGAGTGACCGCGTACAAAAACGTGCGGAACATAAAGAGTTTGAAGTTATTGAGGTTTAGCAGGCCGAGCTTCTAAGCTTTAGTTTCTTAACTTCAATTCTGATTAAAATATTATTATAAATACTCTAGCGAAAGTGCTTTAACAAAGCATTTTTGCTAACAGTACAAGAGAAGGTAACTTTCATGCAAAAAAGTTTTTGGCAGGCAGGTCACAAACCTACGTTGTTTTCAGCGTTTTTATATTTTGATTTAAGTTTTATGGTGTGGGTGCTGCTTGGCCCTTTGGCAGTACAAATGGCTACAGATTTACAACTGTCACCTTCGCAAAAAGGTTTAATGGTGGCAACACCAGTATTGGCCGGCGCATTGCTGCGTATCGTCATGGGGGTATTGGTAGACCAAATTAAACCTAAAATGGCAGGCTTAATCGGTCAAGTTATTGTGATTTTAAGTTTATTAATAGCATGGCTGCATGGCATACACACTTTCCAACAAGCTTTATTGTTAGGCATAGGCTTAGGTTTTGCCGGCGCAGCATTTGCAGTGGCATTGCCATTGGCAAGTCGCTGGTACCCGCCTGAGCACCAGGGTACGGCATTAGGCATTGCCGGTGCGGGTAATTCAGGCACTGTATTTGCAGCATTATTTGCACCGAGTTTAGCCGTGGCTTATGGCTGGAACAATGTATTCGGCTTAGCTTTAATTCCGCTTGGTATTGCGCTGGCCGTTTATATGATTTATGCAAAAGACAGCCCCGATACACCACCGGCAAAATCATTAAGCCAATACGTTGCGATTTTAAAAGACAAAGACGCATGGTGGTTTATGTTCTTCTATAGCGTCACTTTTGGCGGTTTTGTCGGCTTGGCATCGTCACTCACTATTTATTTTAATGACTTGTACAGCTTAGGCCCGGTAAAGGCTGGCTATTGCACGGCGGCGGCCGTATTTGCCGGCTCGTTAGTACGCCCGCTTGGCGGCATGATCGCTGACCGTGTAGGCGGCATTCGCACCCTACTCACCATGTATGCCATTGCAGCGGTATTGTTATTTGTCATGAGCTTCGGTCAACCGACTTATCAACTGGCGTTAGCGATCATTATTCCGGTAATGGCTGTGTTAGGCATGGGTAATGGCGCAGTGTTTCAATTAGTGCCGCAGCGCTTCCGTAAAGAAATTGGTGTGATGACAGGCCTAGTAGGCATGGCTGGCGGTGTAGGCGGGTTTTACCTAGCAGCAAGTTTAGGGTACTTTAAACAAGCGTCCGGTAACTATCAAACCGGCTTGATGATTTTCGCAGCTTTAGCAGTATTAGCGATGATAGGTTTAGCTGGTGTGAAAACAAGATGGCGTACTACTTGGGGCAGCGCTACCGCCACATCTGCAAAAGTGTAAACTAAACGGATGTCACTACAGTTTGAAATTGGGCAATCCAGCCTTGTAGGTCCGCGCACGCGTAATGAAGATTACGTGGGTGTTGTTACACCGGTCAATGAGCAATTAAGCGTTAAGGGCGCGTTGATCGCTGTAGCAGATGGCGTAAGCGGTAATGCAGGTGGTGGCGAAGCCTCGGAAATGACGGTACGTACCGTCAGTTCAGATTATTACGCCACCCCCGATACCTGGGAGCCGCTAGCTTCGTTAGACAAAGTATTAACTGCCGCTAACCGCTGGTTAATTGCTCAAGCCAACGCCAATCGAGATATGGCTGGCATGGCGACTACACTTTCAATCATACTGTTGCGCGGGCAACGTTATTATTCAGCGCATGTAGGTGATACGCGCATTTATTTGCTGCGTGACGGCGCATTAAAACAACTCACTACTGACCATGTTTGGGATAGGCCAGATATGCGCCATGTATTGAAACGTGCAGTGGGTTTAGATCAGCATTTATCAGTTGATTTTGGTGAAGGCGCGCTGCAAGTTGGCGATGTGTTTGCGCTGATGAGTGATGGTGTCTGGGATGTATTGGGTGAAAAGGCTATTCATAAAGCGTTAGGGCTTTTTGATAGCCCGCAAATGATTTGCGACTATCTCACCAAAGCTGCCCTTGAAAAAGGCAGTACAGATAACACTACCGCCGTCGCCATCAAAATTAAGCAATTAGGTGAAAATACACTTTCGGAGTTACTCGCAGGCGGGAAACATCTAGGATTGCCGAATAGATTAAGTATCGGCGAAATGATTGACGACTTCGAAGTGGTCGAAATCTTATACGAATCTCGTGCAAGTTTGCTTTATAAAGTGCGGCATATCAGTAGTAAACAACTGTTTGTATTAAAAACTTTGCAACCGTTATTAGCGACAGATGTGGATAGTTGCAATGGCCTGTTGAATGAGGAATGGCTGGCGAAGCGCGTAGTTTCACAGTATGTGCCGCAAGTATTTCCGGTGTCGGTAGAGAAACGTAGCAAGCTGTACTACATCATGAGCTGGCACGAAGGCTCCACCTTGCAGCAGCGCTTGGATAGCGGTCATCATTTTACAGTGGCAGGTATGGCAAAAATTGGGCTGGATATGATGCGCGGCATAGGGGCATTGCACAGGCTCAACATCGTGCACCGTGATATTAAGCCAGATAACGTGCATCAAGCCAGCGATCAGAGGTTACGTATTTTAGATTTAGGTGTTGCATTAAGTAGCGGCGTGGGCACGATTGAAGCCATGCAAAACCCTGGCACGCCTAGCTTTATGGCGCCTGAATTATTCGAGGGTGAGACAGCCACATCGCAAAGCGACATTTATGCCGCCGGTGTAACGCTCTATCACTTGCTTACACGGAAGTATCCGTATGGTGAAATAGAGCCTTTTCAACACCCAAAGTTTGGTGCGCCGATTCCACCCACTCGATACCGGCCTGATATTCCGTATTGGTTAGAGAATATAATATTAAAAGCTGTCGCGAGGGATGTGAAGGCAAGATTTGAAACCGCAGAAGAAATGTTAATCGCACTTGAACATGGTGAATTAAAACCGATTTTAGCGCCTGCACGCACGCCTTTGATTGCACGTGCCAGACTGGTTAAATGGCAATGGATTGCGATATTCTCGTTAATTGTAAATTTTTTATTGATCTATTTATTAATTGTTTCATAACCATTAATAACGGTATTGATAACGTCTTGTTAATAGCTTTTTGATTAAACGTAATGTAAAGGTAGGACTGGAATGAGTAACTGGGTAAAAGTAGCGCCATTTGAAGATATTCCTAAATTAGGTGCGCGTGTTGTACGTACAAAAGACATTGAAATCGGTGTGTTCCGTTTAGAAGATGATCGCATTTTTGCCATCAATAACACCTGTCCACACAAAGGTGGCCCACTATCAGAGGGTATTGTCTATGGTGACAAAATTGCCTGCCCGCTGCATTCATGGAAAATCAGTTTGGTTGATGGTAAAGCTGAAGAGCCAGATGAAGGTGCAACTGCCTGCTTTAATACTAAAGTTGAAGATGGCTTTGTTTATCTAGAGCTTCAAGATTAAACTTTTAACATGATGCCCATGTGGTTTAGCAAGAGTGGTATATACAAGTGATTAAAGAAACAAAAAGTACCTGCTGTTACTGCGGCGTTGGCTGCGGCGTCATCATATCTAGCCAAAATGATAAGATTGTTGATGTCAAAGGCGACCCTACGCATCCTGCAAACTTTGGTCGCTTATGCACTAAAGGCGCTACCCTGCACCTCACCGCTAAGCTAGATAATCGCTTGCTCTACCCCGAACTACGCACTAGCCGAGAAGCACCTAGAGTGCAGGCCACGTGGGATGAGTCTTTAGATTTCGTCGTTGAAAAATTCGCTAAAACGATAGAAACGCACGGGCCAGACAGTGTTGCTTTTTACATCTCTGGTCAGTTGCTGACTGAAGATTATTACGTGTTTAACAAGCTCGCTAAAGGCTTGATTGGCACTAATAACGTCGATACGAACTCCCGCCTTTGCATGAGTTCTGCTGTGACGGGTTACAAGGTAACACTGGGTGCAGATGCGCCACCAGCCTGCTACGAAGACATCGACCATACGGATTGTTTATTTATCGCCGGCTCTAATACTGCCTATGCACACCCGATTATTTTTCGCCGCATTGAAGATGCCAAAGCAAAAAATCCAAACTTAAAAATCGTCGTAGTAGATCCTCGTCGTACGGACACCGCGCAAGCGGCAGATTTGCATCTTGCAATTCTACCCGGTACAGACGTTGCCTTATTTAACGGTATGCTGCATGTGATGCTGTGGGAAGGCTTGCTAGATATGGCTTTCATCAATGCACACACCAATGGATTTGATGCATTAAAAGATACTGCGCGCGAATATACGCCGAAAATGGTCTCTGATATTTGCGGCATCAAAGAAACCGATATCATCACCGCCGCTAAATGGTTTGGAAAAGGCCCTACGCTCTCCATGTATTGCATGGGCTTGAATCAATCCATTCATGGTACAGACAAAAACGCTGCACTGATTAACCTGCATCTGGCTACAGGGCAAATTGGCAAACCAGGTGCAGGGCCGTTTTCCCTCACTGGGCAACCTAATGCAATGGGTGGACGCGAAGTGGGCGG
>JBDSHU010000097.1:0-4721 GCA_039918335.1 Methylotenera sp.
TGAACATAATGTATCTATACATGCGATAGTCGCACTCCGAGTCTTGCTATTGAATTCTAAAATATCTTCTATGATTGTTATAACATCCTAGAATTCAATTATGCACACTAAACTATTCCTATACCTATCTCAAATTACACCTAAATCTATTATCATCCATTCATTCACACTTTAATGCAGCACAAGGTAATCACATGTTAGTTGATTCAGAGCATTTACAGCATGCCTCTCAGTTTCTTTCCCAACTGGACAAAGACTGGGAGCACTTGATCGTTACCGTAGGTGCCTGCGCGTTTGAAGCGAAATCTGAGCGCGAGCCTTATGAGGCGCTGATACGTGCAGTTGCCTACCAGCAACTGCACGCCAAAGCGGGTGATGCGATTACCAAGCGCTTACTCAATATTTATGGCGATGTATTCCCAACACCGGCTTCATTGCTGGCGACGGAATTTGACGCATTACGTGCGTGTGGATTTTCTGCACGTAAAATAGAAACGATTCAGGGCATTGCCGAAGGTGCTTTAAGTGGCTTGGTGCCTACACGTGACGATGCTGATGCAATGGCGGATGAAGAATTGATTGAACGCTTAGTGGCACTTAAAGGTATCGGTCGCTGGACAGTGGAAATGTTACTTATATTCACACTGAAACGCATGGATATATTGCCGGCAGATGATTTTGGCGTGGTAGAAGGCTACCGGCGGCTCAAAAAACTAGAGGCTGCACCTAAACGCAAAGAGATTGCAGAAATTGCGTTAGCCTGGAGTCCTTATCGCACGATTGCGAGTTGGTATTTATGGCGCATGCCAAAATAATTTAAACCTATTGCCCAATAAAAAACGGGTGTGACAACAATGCCATCACCCGCTTTACACTCAGAAAACTGATTTAGTTATTTCTTTTTTGCAACTTTCTTTTTACCTGCCGGCTCTTGCATTAAAACGCTGTCAATAATATGAATTTCTCCATTGTCCGCTTTAATATCGCCGCCGCCTACTGCTGAAACGCCGTCTACTTTAATGCCTTCTGTTACATCCAATTTTAATTCGTGACCTTCGATTGATTTTACTTTGCCCGCTTGCACATCCTGCGCTGTAATTTTGCCCGGTACTACGTGAGCTGTCAGTAATTTAGTCAGCGTTGCTTTATCTTTAAGCAGAGCGTCCAATTTGTCTTTTGGTAATTTAGCAAATGCTGCATCATTAGGGGCAAATACTGTAAAAGGACCAGCGCCTTTTAAGGTATCAGTAAGTCCAGCCGCCTGAAGTGCTGTCACTAGTGTTTTTAGTGAGCCATCTGCAATTGCAGAATCTATAAGGTCATCGGCAAATGCAGCGTTTGAAATACCTAGTGCAAGCAAAGTAGCCAGTAATACTTTTTTCATAATATTCCTTAAATAAATTAATTGATTCATACCAAAATTTAGCGCCAGCACTGATACTTGCTGAGAAGAATTAGGGTAGTGATAAGTAAACAATTAGCACGCATATCCAAATTAAAATAATTATTAAAATGCGAGTAATCGTTTAACCTTAGATGACAACGCAAACCTCTACAAAGCGTTGACAATAAGAGAAAATAATTATTATTGATTCAAAATTTGAGTGCTTGGATAAAATAATGACGAGAAGATATATGGGGTTAGTGCGCCTAATCTATATCAGCAGAGTCACACTAGGTCAATGACGACTCATCGGCGAAACCTAAATCTACAACCTAAAGTTGTTCAATCTAGCCTCGCTTACTGCCTTATTCTCTGCACTAACCCAGTAAGTTTACACATCAATTTAGCTGATAGACACAATCATTTAGGTAATCTCGCCTCTAGCCATTAAAATACGACTTTGTTTATAGCAAACTTAACGTCTTAACCTTAAGCTTTATTTAAAAATATTAAATGAATCAAATCTTCAGTTACCACAATCACGCATTTCTTAAACTTTTAGCGTTTCGTATACAAATCGTATTGGCTTATCAAATTATGGCGGTTACGGTTGGCTGGCATATTTACGAAATTACACACGATACATTAGCGCTAGGTTTAATCGGATTGGCTGAAGTCGTGCCCTATTTTTGTACTGCACTTTTTGCAGGACATGCTGTGGATCACCATTATTCACGGCGTCTCTTTGGCATGCTGGCGGCCATCATGTTAGGCGTCAACGCCCTTACGCTTACCGCCATTTCTATGAGCTTAATTGGTCATAGCTTGAGTTCCGATGCAAGCTTGTGGATATACTTTTCGATTGCATTTACAGGAATCGCGCGCGCCTTCATTGCACCCAGCTACACCACACTGTTCGCCCTTATTTTACCGCGCGAGCAATATGCGCGCGCCTCCGGTATTAGTAGCTCCATTTTTCAAACTGGTTTGGTGGTGGGCCCGGCATTGGGGGGATTATTGGTTGGCTTTGGCAGCAAGACCATGGCGTATTCACTGGCAACACTCTTATGCTTGGGCGCCGCCGCAGCGATGTGGTCGCTCAGGATTAAAGAGCCACCGCCTGTCAAAGACAGCCCGCCTGTATTTACCAGTATTGCGCAAGGCTTGCGCTTTGTATTCAGCAATCAAATCGTATTAGGTGCGCTGTCATTAGATATGTTTGCTGTCCTGTTTGGCGGGGCTGTTGCCTTGTTGCCGGCATTTATTCAAGACGTTTACCATTTAGGCCCTGAAGGATTAGGCGTCATGCGTGCCGCACCGGCGGTAGGTGCGATTATGACTGGCCTTGTACTGACCCGTTATCCCATTAACCTGCATGCAGGGCGTTGGTTATTGACTGCAGTCGCCGGCTTTGGTTTATGTATTATCGGCTTTGGCATCAGCACTTCTTTTTGGATAGCGGCGGTCCTGTTATTGCTCTCGGGCATATTTGATGGTATTTCAGTTGTAATGCGCACGACGATATTACAACTGGCCACGCCTGATGCGATGCGAGGGCGTGTATCAGCGATTAACGGCATTTTTATTGGTTCATCCAATGAGCTAGGCGCATTTGAATCTGGACTTGCGGCGCGCTTGCTGGGTTTAGTGCCTTCAGTGGTATTTGGCGGGGTAATGACGCTTACAGTGGTAGGTTTTACGGCCAAGTTGGCGCCTAAATTGAGAAAGCTAGAGTTACATCAGCTGCATTAATTGCAATTGTCAGCTAAGCAAGCTATTTCAAAAAAGCGTATTATTCAAAGCATAGTATTTAGATTGTTTAGCTAGCAGAGTTGCTTAATTAGTCACTTGATCTAAACATTCAATTAGCGTCGTGTTGTCATTATTAAAGGAAGAATAATGGTCGCCAGCTCAAAAACCAACTCAGCGCTTATCTATCGCCACACTCTTCCTATCCGCATCATGCATTGGATTAATGTGATATGTTTTATCGTGCTGTTAATGAGCGGGTTAAATATCTTTAACGCACATCCCGCACTAAATTTAGGCAAGTCTTCCTACAATGGATTTGCGCCAATACTAGAACTATCCGCCGTTAGAACTCAGAACGGCGAGCTAATTGGCAAAACCAATATTTTTGGTTACGTGTTAAATACTACCGGCGTATTCGGTGCATCTCGTAATAGTAATGGCGAACTTACCGCGCGCGGGTTTCCTGCTTGGGCAACTATACCAAGCGCGCAATGGCTGGCGATGGCAAGGCATTGGCACTTTTTCTTCGCTTGGTTATTTGTCATTAACGGTTTTTGTTATTTAACTTATTCATTTTTCACCAAGCATGTGCAGCACGATCTTGCGGTTACCAAGCAAGACCGGGCAACTATCTGGCAATCGATTAAAGACCACATCCGTTTCAAACATCCTCACGGTGAAGAAGCAAGGCACTACAACGTGCTGCAAAAAATCGCCTATTTAACTGTGATTTTTATATTGTTGCCGCTAGTGATTTTTATGGGCTGGGCGATGTCGCCGTTCTTAAATTCTCTACTACCCGGCTGGGTAGACTTTTTCGGCGGTCGGCAATCTGCACGCACCATACATTTCATCGTAGCTTGGCTATTAGTCGCCTTTGTGTTTATTCATGTGTTTGAAGTCATTATTACGGGGCTATGGAATAATCTGCGTTCCATGATTACTGGGCGCTATCGTATTGAAACTACGAGCGGTGCATCACCCAATACTCAAAAAGAAGATGGAGTACAACCATGATGCATCAACATGACAGAAGAAAATTCCTCGCGCGATTACTAGCGGGTGGGAGTACCTTGGTGCTAGCCGGTTGCGACCAACTCTCTCAGTCAGCATGGTTTACTAAGGCATTAACTACCGGCGAACGCTTGAGCAAAAATACGCATCGTCTACTGAGTACGCGCAAATCCATGGCACAAGAATTTAGCGCAGCCGATATGTCACCAAGCTTTCGCAGTAACGGCACTTTTTCACCCAATAATCCGGAGTATCACGCTTTAGCTGAAAATGGTTTTTCTGAATGGTTTTTAGAAATTGATGGCTTAGTAGAGCAGCCGATGAAGCTTACTTTAGCGCAATTACAAACATTGCCCAGCCGAACACAAATCACCAGACACGATTGTGTGGAAGGCTGGAATGCCATAGGGAAATGGACAGGCGCGCCTTTACACGAAGTATTAGCACAAGTTAAGCCCTTACCAGAGGCAAAATATGTGGTGTTTTATTGCGCCGACCCGATGGAAGAAAATGGCACGGATTTCTACTATGAAAGTATAGATTTAGATGATGCTTATCATGTGCAAACCAT
>JBDSHU010000098.1:0-3308 GCA_039918335.1 Methylotenera sp.
CATCCAAAGAGTCTGGCGTTGCAATCACTAACATAGCTGCATTGTGAATATGCGCTTGAACAAGCACTACAGGTTCAGACGCGTTACCGGCAACCGCCGGAATTGCTTTGTTACGCAGAGTCTCGACTAACTGCCGGTTCTGTTCTACCACGATAAAGGGAATGCCTTTTTCACTAAGGCTATTTGCTATCCTGCTACCTACTCTTCCATACCCGACGATCACCACTTGCCCTTTAAGAAATTTACGGTCGGTATCCATTGGTAATTCGGCAAAAGGCTCTATGCGCTGTTCAAAACGGCGTGCTGTTTCAGAAAAACTCAAAATCCACTTGCTGAATGGTTTGGTGACTGAAAAAACAATCGGATTAATGGCGATCGAAATCAAGGCACCAGCCACAATCAAACTTAAACCTTCTGCAGGCAGTATTCCCAGTGTCACACCCAAGCCAGCTAGAATAAAGGAGAACTCCCCGATTTGGGCTAGACTTGCAGCTACAACGAGCGCGGTGTTAAGTGGATAGCGAAATGCAAGCACGATAAACATTGCTGCAATTGATTTGCCGATTACAATAATAGCAACCACCGCCAATACGCTCAATGGTTTTTCTATAAGTATCGCTGGCTCAAGCAGCATGCCCACGGATACGAAGAAAAGCACAGCGAAGGCATCGCGAAGCGGAAGTGATTCCTCAGCCGCACGCTGGCTGAACTCCGATTCCCTCATCACCATGCCGGCAAAAAAAGCACCTAAAGCAAATGAAACGCTAAATAATGCTGCAGCCCCATAAGCAATGCTGATAGCTGCCGATACCACGGCAAGTGTGAATAGCTCCCGCGAACCGGTTTTTGCAACATGCCATAACAACCACGGAAGCAGGCGTTTACCAACGACAAGCATCAGCACAATAAAAAATGTCACCTGTAAAAGAGTAAACCCTATCGTTTGCCACAATGGCGCGGTACTTTCTGCTGGCGATGTGCCGCCAAGTATTCCCGCTAAAGGCGGCATTAAGACCAATACGAGTACCGTTGCCAAATCTTCAACAACCAGCCAACCAACGGCGATCTTGCCATTCATACTTTCCAGCGCACCTCTTGACTCCAGCGCTTTCAGCAGCACGACAGTACTTGCGCATGACAACGCCAAACCGAATATCAGCCCCTCGCCAAATGTCCACCCCCAGCTATAGGCTAATCCGGCGCCTAGTAAAGTGGCGATGGTCATTTGTGCAACAGCGCCGGGCAAAGCGATGCGCTTTACCGAGAGAAGATCATTAATTGAGAAGTGAAGTCCTACGCCGAACATTAACAACATCACGCCAATTTCTGATAATTGTGAGGTGATGCTCATATCAGCCACAAAACCAGGCGTTGCGGGCCCAATCAGGATACCGGCCAATAAATAACCTACCAGTGCAGGCAGTTTGATACGCTCGGCAATAAACCCAAAAATCAATGCGAGCCCAAAGCCAGCTGCGATTGTGGTAATGAGAGATACGTTATGTTCCATGAATAATCATCTTTTTATATATGGAGATTGCGATAAATGCCTTTGGAATAGAGTCAATCTAAAGTCTACCATTTAGGATTCTCTATAATCTAATGGATATTCATATTGAGTGATATTAGGTCAGCGTGAATCTCATGAAATAATGGCCGCGCACTAGCCTCCGATTGCACGCAGCGTCGTTGCAAAGCATGCATGGCATCAAACACATGACTAACTTCAACGGGTACATCGCACCGCGCTAACAATTCTTCTAATAAATAGGCAAATGCGCGTACTTCTACGCGTTGAACACCTGTAGCGAGTTGCAAATTGTGTAGCGGGATGAAAGAGGCTGCACCAAAATCGCCAAGCAAACAATCGCTTTGTTCATTCCACAAAATGTTGTGCGCATATAGGTCGCCGTGTGTCATACCTTTTGAGTGGAGATGTTCTGCTACTGACGCAATACTCCGTGCGATATTCAAAACAGCTGCTAAAGTGAACCAGCGTTCTGCTTTATAACTATCACGTGTACAAGACTCTAAGCTCGGCGGTTCGGCGAGGTTAACAAAGTTCGGTGCAATCAGTGTCATTATTAACCCTGATGCCTTTTGTGGATGCCCGCTGATTTCGCCGATCACTGGAATCAATCCGGAATGTGCTCCTATTGCGATGCTGGCAGCTTTTTCACAGCGAGGTAACCCATCGCTGGTCACTGCGCCCTTAAATACTTTAACCGCTACAGGAGTACTTATGTCATTCAACAGATGGTTTGCACGATAGATGATGCCAGAAGCGCCTTCACCTAACGCTTGCTGTAATTCCAGGCTGGACCAATCAATTTGTGTAATAGTCAGCTCGGTCGTTGCTGCTAGCTCATCCGCGTCGCTAAACGGATTGCCTGCATAAGCCAGCCATGCAAGTCTGGGCAACGATAACAGCCAATGGGGCAGTTTTGTAAAACAGTTCGCTGAGATGCGCAGCAATTCTAATCGGCTGCAGGCGGCCATCTGTATTGGTAGACTTTGTAATTGATTGCCACTCAGCATGAGCTTTTGCAGGTGCTCGCATGACCCAAGTTCGCTGGGTAATTCAGGAATTTGATTATCGGTCAGAATCAGCCAGCGCAGCTTTTTAGGCAAAGAGGCTGCAGATACTTTATTGATTTTATTCGCTTTAAAGCCAATCATCTCTAAATGGAGGCATTGCCCCAACATTTCCGGCAATTCGGTAAACTGGTTATCCGAGCAAAAAATCACACGTAGCTTGTGTAATCTCGACAAATCGCTTGGCAGGCTGGATAAAGCATTGCCCGATAGATTAAGAATCTCTAATGAATCGGCAAGATCAAAGATTTCATTGGGAAAATCGGCCAGGCCACAGGAAAGATCAAGACGTTTGATACCCGTTAATTTACCAGCGCGTAATTGTGAAAGCGTATGCATGGTGCCACTATACCAAACCTAGCCCTTTAGTCAGCACACACTAGTCAGTCAACCATGACAATGACGTCATTACTAAACGTTCGCAACTATATTCACAGTTGAACTCATCACTGATTTTGCATAATTAAACGCATCTGAGAAAAACGCATCTTCGGCGAGCCCGGCTTGTAAAAAGCTTGCATGTGCCACTTCTACCATGGCTGGCGCACCGCAGCAGTACACTTCATATTCGGACAAACCAATATCAGCAAAGTCATCTAACACGGCTTGATGCACAAAGCCTGTACGGCCTTGCCAGTGGTCTTCAATTGTTGCCTCTGATAACACAGGAGTAAACGTGATATGCGGATGCGCCGCTGCCCATGCTTTAGGCA
>JBDSHU010000099.1:0-5368 GCA_039918335.1 Methylotenera sp.
AACACCATATTCAAGCAGCAGAATCCAACCCATCACCCAAGCAAAAAATTCACCAAACGCTACATAGCTGTAGCCATAAGCACTGCCTGATCCGCCAACGGACGCTGCTAATTCTGCGTAAGCCAGCGCTGCAAAACCGGAGGCAACCCCAGCAATGATGAATGATAGTACAACGGCAGGTCCCGATTGAGTCGCCGCGGCAATACCTGTAAGCACAAAAATACCTGTACCGATTGCACAACCTATACCCAATAGCGCTAAGTCAAAAGCTGTCAGGCATTTTTTCAAGCCTGTGGAATGTTCTACAATGGGTTTAGTTCGGAGAAGCTGCTTGAGCATGCGAAACGTCCTTTATAAAGGCTACTTATTAGAATAAAAAACTTTAAATCGTCGGTAATCGTAAACATATAACGAATTATGGTCAATTGAAAGTTTAGCTAGGCTGATTTTTAAAATCAGCTTAATTAATATCTCAGATGTGCGTTAACTATTAAACATTGCCTTCATCACGGCAATCATGTAACTGTGATCTAACACGCCAGCACTTTCACGTATGCTGTGCATCGCCCACATTGGCGAACCCACATCCACACTAGGGATGCCTAAGTTAGAAGCAATAATTGGGCCTATGGTACTGCCACAGCCTAAATCAGTGCGATGTGCGTATTGCTGGTACGATACTCCAGCCATTTCACATAGGGTAATAAAGCGTGCGGCAGTATCTGCGCTGGTGCTGTAACGCTGATTTGCATTGGTTTTAATGACAGGGCCTTTATTTACCAGTGCATGATGGCAAGGCTCGTAAGCATTAGGATAATTCGGGTGATAGGCATGCGCCATATCGGCGCTGATGAAAAAACTTTGGGCTAATGCACGCAATTTTTCTTCTTCATGGAGCATTAAGTTACCGGTAATGCGATTAATTATGTCTGATAAAAAACTACCGCTTGCGCCTGTCACGCTTTCACTGCCCACTTCTTCATGGTCGAACAAAGCGCATACAACGGTTGATGTGGGGTTTTTGGACGCTAACAAAGCCGTGAGGCCGGCATGGCAAGAAGCCAAATTATCCAGTTGGCTATCCGTAATAAACTCTTGGTTAGCCCCCCAGAAACTGCCTTTTTGCGTATCAAACACATTGAGTTCAAAAGTTAAAATGTCGTCCGCGTTAACTTTGAGTGCTTTAGCAATATGACTTAAAAATTGTTGGTCAGCTTTAATGCCCGCTTCGCTTTCACCAAAGATCAAAGGCAATTCGGTTTGTTTGTTGAGCTTTAAACCTTTGTCATTCACTTCACGATTCATGTGAATCGCCAGGTTAGGTAAACGCATGATCGAGTCATCAAACTTTAGCAAACGTGTTTCATAGCCTGATGAAGTGCGTATATTCACGCGGCCTGCTACACTTAAATCACGGTCGGTAAAGGTGGCTAAAATAGGCCCGCCATATACCTCAACGCCTATACGCACTAAACCGTCACCTTCAAAAGCAGCATGTGGCTTGAGACGTAAACCAGGGGAGTCGGTATGTGCACCGATTATGCGAAAGCCTGATTCAGTCAGGGGGTGACTACCTAACGTAAACGCGATGATAGAAGCGCCACCGCGCGTTACATAATAACTGCCCCCAGTTTCAAGCTGCCATGCCTGCGTTTCTTGCAGCGCAATAAAACCTTGTTTAAGTAAGCGTTGCTCGACACTATCGACTGCATGCCAAGGACTCGGACTGGCATCAATAAAATTAAGTAAATCCTGAGCTAAGTTTTTAGTTTCTGTTGTCATTGCCATGGTGATCTAATCTATCAATGGTCTAAAGTTAAGCGGTGTTCAACCAATCTTTATCAATCAAAAAGTCCGAATAAAGCTTGGCTTCAGGGCTGTTAGCTTCTGGTTTCCAATCGTAGCGCCATTTGACAATCGGCGGCATGGACATTAAGATCGACTCAGTGCGGCCATTCGACTGCAAACCAAACAATGTGCCGCGGTCATACACTAGATTAAACTCTACATAACGACCGCGTCGATAAGCTTGGAAGTCTCTCTGAGACTCGCTGTAAGGCGTATCTTTACGGCGCTGCAAGATAGGTAAATAGGCATTTAAAAAGCTATCGCCTACTGCGCGTTGCAGGGCAAAACTTTGTTCAAAACCTAATGCATTGAAATCATCGAAAAATATGCCGCCAATGCCACGCGGTTCTTTACGGTGTTTCAGGTAAAAGTATTCGTCGCAGTGTTTTTTAAATTTTGGGTAGTAAGCAGGGTTAAATGCATCTAAAGCTGTTTTGTTGGTGCGGTGAAAGTGCACTGCATCATCTTCAAAGCCGTAATAAGGCGTTAAATCCATACCGCCGCCAAACCACCAAATAGGACTCTCACCTTCTTTCTCTGCTACAAAGAAGCGGATATTCATGTGCACGGTAGGCACGAATGGATTGCGTGGATGCAAGACAAGTGAAACGCCCATCGCCTCCCAAGTACGACCTGCTGCTTCCGGGTGTGCAACTGTCGCTGCGGGCGGCAATTTATTACCGAGTACATGGGAAAATCCCACCCCTGCGCGTTCAAAGACATTGCCTTCTTCAAGCAGGCAGGAAGTTCCACCGCCGCCTTCGGAACGATTCCAGCTGTCATGCAGAAACGTTTTTCCATCAACCAGCTCAAGCGCCTCAACGATGCGGGATTGCAAACCTTGCAAATAATGTAAAACTGGCTGGATATTCACGGGGGAGTATTAGCCTTAACCTTTGACGGCGCGATGACCAATATCTGTACGATATTGTGCGCCGTTAAATTTGATTTCACTCACAACTTTGTAAGCTTGTTGCTGGGCAAATTTCACTGTTTCACCCAAGGCTGTCACGCATAATACGCGACCGCCACTGGTGGACACTTTGCCATCTTTTAAGGTTGTACCAGCATGAAATACATGTGCATCGACCAGATCTTTTGGTAAGCCATTAATTTCATCGTCTAAACGTGGGGTTTCAGGGTAATTATGCGAGGCCATCACCACGCCAAGCGCAGTACGTCTATCCCATTCCGCTTCAGCTTTATCCAGTGTGCCGTTGATTGCATGTTCAGCCAGTGCAACAAAATCACTTTTTAAGCGCATCAAAATCGGCTGTGTTTCAGGGTCGCCCATGCGGCAATTAAACTCCAGGGTTTTTACATCGCCATTAGGCGAAATCATCAAGCCTGCATATAAAAAGCCTGTATAAGGAATCCCGTCTTTCGCCATGCCTTCTACGGTTGGGCGAATAATTTCGCGCATGACTTTGGCATGAATCTCAGGTGTGACGATAGGCGCGGGGGAGTAAGCGCCCATGCCGCCCGTATTAGGGCCAAGGTCTTTATCTAATAGTCGCTTATGATCTTGGCTAGTGGCGAGCGGTAAGATATTTTTACCATCGACCATCACAATAAAACTGGCTTCTTCACCCGTTAGGAATTCTTCAATCACGACACATGCACCTGCGCTGCCAAGCTTGTTATCTGACAGCATTGCATCAATCGCACTATGGGCTTCATCGCTAGACATTGCGACGACTACGCCTTTGCCCGCAGCCAAACCATCAGCCTTGATCACAATAGGCGCACCTTGTTTATTGACATAATCATGTGCAAGGATTGCGTCAGTAAAAGTCGCATAAGCTGCGGTTGGAATATTGTGGCGCATCATAAAGGCTTTAGCGAAGTCTTTAGAGCCTTCTAACTGTGCAGCTAATTTTGTCGGGCCAAAAATTTTAAGATTAGCTGCACGAAATGCGTCTACTACGCCAACTGAAAGCGGTGCTTCTGGGCCTACAACAGTGAGATAAATATGCTCATCTTGAGCGAATTTAACTAAATCAGCCACGCTGCTAATCGGCACATTCATCATGTCGGGATTTAACGCTGTACCGGCATTACCAGGCGCCACATAAACACGGCTAACTTCTTTATTTTGTGCGATTTTCCAAGCAAGGGCATGCTCGCGACCACCACCACCAATGACTAAAATTTTCATAAATCCATTCTATGGGCAAATCACGTTGTCGCGTGCTCGCTCATTCCTCGTCCGTCTTAATGATATGCCTGCGTCATTCGCTCCGCGGCTCCCCATGCTTTGTCCCATATTTATAAGACAAGCAAAAAATCTTTAATGCCTGAAGTGGCGAATACCTGTAACTACCATGACTAGCCCATGTTCATCTGCAGCTGCAATCACTTCTTCGTCACGCATGCTGCCACCTGGATGAATCACACAGCTTGCGCCTGCTTCTGCCAGTACATCGATACCATCGCGGAATGGGAAGAAAGCATCAGATGCGACCACTGAATTTTCAAGGCTAAGTCCGGCATTTTGCGCTTTAATCGCAGCGATTTTGGTGCTATCCACACGGCTCATCTGGCCTGCGCCCACGCCTAGCGTCATACCATTGCCACAGAATACGATGGCATTTGATTTCACATATTTAGCCACACGCCAAGCGAATAGCAAATCTGCCATTTGTTGCGGAGTAGGTTGTTTTTTCGTGACTACTTTTAACTCAGATGCGCTAATCTCATGGTTATCAGCAGTTTGAATCAACAAACCCGAACCTATGCGTTTGGTTTCATGCGAGTTTCGGCCTTGTTCCCACGCAGTAGCCCCACCTTTCGGTAAAGCTATTTGCAGTACACGCACATTGGCTTTAGCAGTAAATATTGCCAGTGCTTCAGCGGTGTAGTCTGGTGCAATCAACACTTCGACAAACTGCTTGCTAACGGCTTCGGCAGCAGCTTTATCCACTGTCGTATTAAAAGCAATAATGCCACCGAAAGCGCTGCTAGGGTCAGTTTGGAATGCTTTTGAATAGGCTTCCAACGCACTAGCACCAAGTGCTACGCCGCAAGGGTTCGCATGTTTAACAATCACGCAGGCGGCAGTTTTCGAAGAAGCTTCGAATGATTTAACGGTTTCCCAAGCGGCATCAGCATCGGCGATGTTGTTATAGCTCAACTCCTTGCCTTGCAACTGCTGCGCAGTAACAAGCGAGCCAGGCGCCGGGTATAAATCACGATAAAAAGCGGCTTGTTGATGCGGATTTTCACCGTAGCGTAAATCTTGCAACTTAACAAAACGACCATTGGTTTGTGCCGGAAAACTGCTGCGTGAACCATCGGTATTAAATGATGATAAATAATCGCTAATCGCGCCATCATAGTTGCTGATGCGGTTGAATGCGGCGATTGATAAAGCAAATTGTGTGGCTTGGCTTACAGCGCCGCCTGTGCTTTTTAGTTCTGTCATTACACCCGCATATTGACTGGCATCGGTCAGCACTGCGACATCTTTCCAGTTTTTAGCTGCCGAGCGTACCATCGCCGGGCCGCCAATATCAATGTT
>JBDSHU010000100.1:0-3072 GCA_039918335.1 Methylotenera sp.
CTTAGTGGCGTCCAGCCACGGTTTTCTTGTAATTGGGTATACTCATTAACAATAGCGGTTGCAAAACCATGCCAGGAAGTCTGCCCTGCATTGACTAAATGATATACGCCGCTTAAATCATGTTTCCATGATTTAAGAACTTGTGATATTGCTTCAGCAATACAATAACTATTGGTTGGTGCGCCGATCTGATCAGCCACAACACGTAACTCATCTTGCTCCATTGCTAGTCGTAAAATTGTTTTTAAAAAATTTCTGCCATGCGCACCGTAAATCCAAGTAGTACGAAATATTAGATGAGGCAAACCCACAGCACGTATCGCATTTTCGCCTGCCAGCTTGCTTTTTCCATATACGCATAATGGTTCAGTATCATCATCCTCTACATATGGCCCAGATTTAGCACCGTTATATACATATTCAGTAGAAAAATGAATCATGGCCGCGCCAACTTTAGCCGCCTCTTCAGCCAGTATCTGTGGCGCAATTGCATTGATTGCATAGGCTAACTCAGGCTCTATTTCTGCTTTATCCACCGCAGTGTAGGCTGCAGGATTAATAATTAAGTCTGGTTTTACTATTTGAATAACTCGACGTATCTCGTCTTGATTTGATAAATCAAGTTGGCTACGATCTAGGTTGAGAATTGTATTATCAGGTGAAGAGTGATTAGCCAAGAATTGCTGTAAGGCATGACCAACTTGGCCACTTACACCTGTTAATAGTATTTTTTTATGCATTAATTTTTATAACTTACTAACTTTGTCTTCAAAAACCTGAGCTTCTGACAAAACAAGACCCAATTTATCTTTAACTGACAACATTGGCGCCGTGCTTAAAGGCCAATCAACTCCTATTGCAGGGTCATTCCACAGCACACAACGCTCATGTGCCGGTGCATAATAATCAGTTGTTTTGTATAAAAATTCAGTGTCGTTTTTCAGCACCAGAAAACCATGTGCAAAACCAGGTGGAACCCATAATTGTCGCTTATTTTCAGCAGATAAAATCACACCCACCCACTGCCCAAAAGTATTGGATTGTCGTCGTAAATCAACTGTGACATCAAACACTTCACCTGCTGTGACTCTCACCAACTTACCCTGTGGCTGTTCTATTTGATAATGCAGACCGCGCAATACGTTTGCAGCGGATTTTGAATGATTATCTTGAACAAAGTTAGCTTTAACACCTGTTAGTTTTTCAAAAGTTTGTTGATTAAAACTTTCATAGAAAAAGCCTCTGTCATCACCAAAAACCGTAGGCTCAAGTATCAATACTTCAGGTATGGCTGTTTGTGTGACTTGCATTAAAATATTTGCTCATTCAATATTAATTTGAGGTATTTACCGTAATTATTTTTAATATATTTATTGGCTAAAACGTCTAACGCGGCCGCGTCTATGTAATGCATCCGGTAGGCAATTTCTTCGGGACAAGCGATTTTTAATCCTTGACGCTTCTCTATGGTTTCGATAAACGACGACGCTTCCAGCAACGACTCATGCGTACCAGTATCTAACCAGGCAATACCACGCCCCATTACTTCTACTTGCAAATCGCCACTTGCTAGATACTCACGATTAACGTCAGTAATTTCCAACTCGCCACGTGGCGAAGGTTTAAGATTAGCGGCAATATCAATCACGCGATTATCATAAAAATACAAGCCCGTCACCGCGTATCTTGATTTTGGCGCAGTTGGTTTTTCTTCCAGACTAATTGCTTGGCCTTGTGCGTTAAACTCTACAACACCGTAACGCTCTGGATCTTGCACTGGATAGGCAAATACCTTAGCGCCGCTGGTAAGTTTGGCTGCAACTTGCGTTGTAGTGGCCAGTTCATCACCGTAGAATATATTGTCACCTAGCACCAACGCACAACTATCATTACCAATAAAGTCTTTCCCTATAATAAAGGCTTGTGCAAGCCCATCGGGCGAAGGCTGTACTGCGTATTGAATTGAGATGCCCCATTGACTGCCATCACCTAATAACTGTTTGAAGCGCGGTGTATCTTCAGGAGTGGAAATTACCAACACTTCACGTATACCCGCTAACATCAGAGTTGTAAGTGGATAATAAATCATGGGTTTATCGTACACAGGCAACAACTGCTTAGAAACCACTTGCGTGGCAGGATATAATCTCGTGCCTGAACCGCCTGCTAAAATTATGCCCTTCATGCCAGTTCTTCCCCACGATCAATATAATGTGTTTGAACCCACTTGCGATAATCTCCACTGGTCACGTTTTTGACCCAATCTTGATGGTCTAAATACCATGCCACAGTTTTTTCAATACCTGATTCAAAAGTCTCTTTAGGCTTCCAACCAAGCGTATTCGCTAATTTTGTCGCATCAATCGCATAGCGCTGGTCATGCCCTGGACGATCTTCAACATAAGTAATTTGATCGGCATACGATTTGCCATCAGCACGCGGAGATTTTGCATCCAGCATTCTGCACAGCGTTCTCACAACATCAATATTAGGTTTTTCATTCCAGCCGCCTACGTTATAAACTTCACCTACCTGCCCTGCTTCTAATACACGTCGAATGGCAGCACAATGATCTTCTACATATAACCAATCGCGGATTTGTTGTCCATTTCCATATATTGGTAATGGTTTTCCAGCTAATGCATTATGAATCACTAAGGGAATTAACTTCTCTGGAAAGTGGTGCGGCCCATAATTATTAGAACAATTAGTAGTGAGCGTCGGTAAGCCATAAGTGTGGTGATAAGCACGTACCAAGTGATCTGAAGCAGCCTTAGAGGCTGAGTATGGGCTATTAGGTGCATAAGCATGTGTTTCAGTAAATGCCGCTTCGCCTTTAGTTAATGAGCCATAAACTTCATCGGTCGAAACATGTAAAAAACGAAAGTTTTTCTTATGCTCTGCGTTTAAACCTGACCAATAGGCACGCACTGCTTCTAATAAATGAAATGTACCCACCACATTCGTTTGAATGAAATCTTCGGGACCATGAATTGAACGATCCACATGACTCTCAGCGGCAAAATTAACAACTGCACAGGGTCGATGTTCTGCAAGTAATGAAGCTAATAA
>JBDSHU010000101.1:0-3404 GCA_039918335.1 Methylotenera sp.
CAATCACTCGGTTTCACTGTCCATTGCCGCTTCTAATATTGCTTTATCTCAACAGCGAATCGAAGGCGTGACCATACAGAATCAATTGCTTGGTACCGTTGTTGCTATACAGGCTGTTGAAAAAGGCATGTTAGTAACGTTAGATATCGGCGGGCTGTTAATTGCAGAGGTGAGTGCTAAAGCTGTTGCTGACATGCGGATTGAGCAGGGTGCAAAATTGTACTGCTTGATTAAAACGCAAAGTATTCATTTGGTCACAAACGCAAACTGATTCTGTGCCAATAAAAGCAGTTAACTAAATTTGTTCACATACAAAATAGTTGTTAACAACCAGGCTATACCAATCAAACACTTAGAAAACTACGATTTTTAATATAATCGTGAACAGCAGAAGTATGAATGTAAATTTAATTATGCCAATTTACATTAAAGTCGTGAACTTCACTTGATAAAGCATGTGTCGTTCGTATGCTTATATATAGCTATACCCTATATCAGCAACCGACCCGTTGCCGCCTGCCGAACCTGCGACAAGGATCGTCCTTATGATTATCCGATGACCGCGAAGCCATTGTAACTACCGTCATCCAGTTCGATTTCGACTCGCTCCACATGTGCAAGCTCTGGACCGCGCTGGGCCCAGCGTACAAGGGCATCCACGGCAGCGGAATCACCATGCACCGCAGCCTCTACCGAGCCATCGCTGCGGTTCCTCACCCAACCGCTGACCCCCAACTTTTGCGCTTCTCGACGCATTGAGTTGCGGAAGAACACACCTTGTACACTGCCATGAATCACGAGGCGTAGCTTCTTCTGTGGTGGAACGGGATGGATGATCATTCTTTTTTTCCTGCAATAATTTGCATAAGGTTAAACATCTTTTGCGTGCCCTTTTGCATGCCCAGTACGCCGGCGAAAGAAGAGCCAACCATAGATAGCGATATTGACAATGACGACCACACCAGCAAGCGCGAACTGAGTCTCTCGTGTGAGGCCAGAAGGATAGATGATGTCCAGTAGATAGTGCTCAACGAACCTCTCTGTGTAGCCAGATTGCCCGGCTTTGATGCGAAAGTAGTTCTCCAAGTAGGTGAGCGGGCATATCTTACCAGTGAGCTCAACAAAGAACCCCCAAGCGGCGGCTGGAAGATGGACAAAAGGAATCCAACGCCACCATACCGTCATTGCGCCACCCAAGAGGGCAAACAGAATGAAAGCCAGATGGAGCAAGAGGACGCTGTCAGCAGCTAAACGAAAGTACATGACCGTTAAGATGCACGCTGGATTGACCCACTTTATGCATTTTGTAATGACCAATCAAATCTTGTAATTTACTAAGCATTATACTAAGTTAACGTTAGAAAATGGGGTAATGTAAAATGCAAATTTCTGAGATAAATAATTCAATTTTGGATGCAAATCAACATTGAATGCAACTAAAAGATTCAAGTGTAGCGCGTGTGTTCTTTGCTCTGTGGCCAGAAGTATTGGTACGGCAGGCGTTGCATACGTTGGCAACGGAATATCAGTCGCGGTGTGAGGGACGCGCTACGGGTGCGGATAGCCTGCATATGACCTTGCTGTTTCTGGGGGAAGTAGAGCGTACCCGCCTGCCGCAATTGATACAAACTGCGGACAAGGTATCGGTGCCGCCTTTTGGGTTTGTATTGGAAAGACTTTCATTCTGGCTGCATAACCGGATTGCCTATGCTACATCGCTGGTGGCAGTACCGACACTGGATCAGCTGGTCACGGCGCTACAGCAGGAACTGCTAGCGGCGGGTTTCCTGTTTGAAAACGATGAGTTCAATCCGCACGTCACATTGTTACGTTGCGTCGGGCATGTTTTGGAGTCGCAGGCCATTACGCCCATTAGGTGGTGGGTAGACTCGTTTGTGTTGATGGAATCGGTCATGACTAACCAAGGAGTGCGCTACCAGGTGCTCCAGAAATGGCCATTGTCCCCTTTTGGTCGAATGCAACCTATCACCAAATTCTAAAAGCCATAATTTATAGGTATTGGTAGTCTTTTTGAAATATTAATAGATGGTTATCCATAGCGGCTGTATAACCCGAATCTTCGAGTAGACATTTCGTAAATGTATTTATTTTTAACAGAGTTGACGACTATATTGTCCAAGAACAGAATTGTTAACGCTATTTATTAATCGTTAAGCAAGCTGCAACTTTGCCAATCTTGCATACAAGCCACCTTGCTCGCGTAGTTCCGCCGGGCTGCCAGTTTCTACGATACGGCCATTTTCCATGACAATAATGCGATTGGCTTTTTGTACTGTGCTTAATCGGTGTGCAATCATTAACGTGGTACGGCCCTGCATCGCGGCGTTTAAGCCTTGCTGCACTAATATTTCAGATTCAGCATCCAAAGCACTGGTCGCCTCATCCAGTAAAAGTATCGGCGCGTCTTTTAATATCGCGCGCGCAATGGCAATGCGTTGACGCTGACCACCAGAAAGCCTAGGACCACGTTCGCCTAGAAAGGTTTGATAGCCTTCCGGTAGTTTATGGGTGAATTCATCTACTTGCGCGGCTTTTGCGGCGGCAATCACTTCAGCATCAGTAGCTTCCGGTTTGCCGTAACGAATATTTTCCAGCACATTAGCAGAAAATATCACGGCGTCTTGCGGTACGACAGCGATGTGACTGCGTAGATTATGCAGGCTAAGGCTATCGATATATTGGCCGTTGATGCTGATATGGCCTGAACTTACTTCATAAAACCTGAGCAAGCATTGAAACAAAGTGGTTTTACCGGCACCGGATGGCCCAACGAGCGCTATCGTTTCCCCCGCCGCAATGATAAGTGAAACATTATCCAGCGCCGCGATTTGTGGACGAGATGGATAATGAAAAACTACATTTTTAAACTCAATTGTTGCGCGAGTAGGGTGGTTAAGTATTTGTCCGTTAATCGGTTCTTTAATGGTCGCATCTGCATGCAAAAGTTCTAATAAACGTTCAGTAGCGCCGGCTGCGCGCATCACTTCGCCCCATACTTCGGACATAGTACCCACGGCGCCAGCCACCATTACGGCGTACAAGACAAATGAGGCTAGCTCACCACCTGTCATCGTGCCCGCACTCACTTGGCGCGCGCCTATCCAGAGCACAAAAATAATCGTACCCAATACTGCCGTTACCATTAGCACTGTCAGCATCGCGCGTACTTTTACGCGTTTAAGTGCAGTGGTAAAACTAATGTCTGCGCTCTTGCTGAAGCGCGCAATCTCGCGATGCTCTTGCGTATAAGATTGCACCGTAGGCATGGCATTCAATATTTCTCCTGCCATAGCAGAGCTATCAGCGATGCGGTCCTGTGATTCACGCGAGAGCTTTTTCACGGAGCGGCCAATCAGGATGATGGGCAATATCAGTAGCAGCAT
>JBDSHU010000102.1:0-3752 GCA_039918335.1 Methylotenera sp.
CTATTAGCTGACTTACCTGACGGTAATGTAGTGAGTTTTGTCGTTTTAAGTAGTAAGTTAAATATGTTTCAGCGCCATACCTTATTACGTAAAGCGGTAAAACCTCTATTAGATGAACAACCTGATAGCCTGGCAATTTGTGTACTTGGCGATGAAGCAACACGCGAAGCCCATGCTTATGCTGCTTTTTATGTCACTACGGTAAACGCAGCTGAATTACCCAGCCGTAAAAAAGAGCATAAATTTAAGCCATTGAATAACATCAGTATTCATGGCTATAGAGCCAGCCACGATTATGATGATGTAAATGCGCGGGTGGCGGGCAACGCCTTATGCCGCCAACTCACCATTACGCCACCAAATGATTTAACGCCTACTATCTATCGCGAAAAAGTCGCTGCTTTAGCTAAAGAATTTGGCTGGAAGCACGAGGAATTTGATATGAGCGCACTCAAGAAAATGGGTGCAGGTGCATTTTACGCAGTCGGCCAAGGTAGCGATCCTCAAGATGCGGCGATTGTGCATCTTACCTATGAGCCAAAAGAGGTCAAAAAGCATGTCGCATTAGTCGGCAAAGGCATTTGTTTTGACACTGGCGGGCATAACATCAAGCCTGCGAAATATATGCAAGGCATGCATGAAGACATGAATGGTTCAGCTGTCACGTTAGGGATTTTGCTAGCAGCAACACAACAGCAATTACCTGTGAAACTTGATTGCTGGTTGGCTATTGCACAAAATCATATCGGGCCACTGGCCTACAAGCAAAATGATGTAGTCACCGCACTCAATGGCATGACCATTGAAATAGTGCATACCGATGCTGAAGGCCGCATGGTATTAGCGGACACTTTAACATTAGCTAGCCGTGAAAAACCTGATGTCATTTTAGACTTTGCTACACTCACTGGCAGCATGATGTCAGCTTTGGGCACTCGTATGAGTGGCGTAATCAGCAATCGTTTGGAACTTGCTAGCCAGGCTGTAATAGCCGGCGCGGCAACTGGTGAGCGCATCATGGCTTTCCCTTATGATGAGGACTACGAGAGTGACTTAGACAGCGACATTGCTGATATTAAACAATGTACTTTAGAAGGCGGCGCCGACCACATTCATGCCGCGCGTTTTTTAGGTAGGTTCATTGAAAATGACGTCGCTTGGATACATACGGATTTATCCTCAGCGAACTGTAAGGGTGGCTTAGGTGCCGTGCAAAGCGATACTACTGGATTTGGTGTTGGATTTGGCTTGGAGTTTGTAAAACGTTTTATTGCTTAATCGCCCGTTAAGCTGGATCAAGAATTTCTTTACGAAGAAAGAATATGCCAGCAAACAACAAACCAAAGGCTAATATTATTAAGCCGAGTCCAGTGGTTTGCTGGGATTCAATCAAATAGCTATTGCACAGTCTTAGATCTGAACTCTGATAAAAGTAGCCTATAAAAAACAACATCATGATGGTGCTGCCGATAAAGAATAAAGTCAGAATTTTAGGGCCAGTAAAAGCTGGTCTTAAAAACATACCCGACAACAACAAGGTAGTCACTTTAAAAACATCCCAATAAGGGTTGATTAAGGCTTTATCCAAACTAATAGGCAACATCCAAAACATGCTGGTGAGTAGAATCCATAACCAAAAAGCTAAACTTTCCATCAGTGATACAGGCTTTGTGATAAGGGGGAATAGCTGCTTGTTTATTAGATAGCCGGCAATGATTAACGCCGGTATTTGTACCAGCATATGAAACGTCATGCTGGACGCAAGCAAAAATCTGAAGGTTGGCAAAGAAGGCGCAATACTAAGTATTAAAAACAACCATGCGGCATATGTACTTCCTTGCTTCATCATTAACGGCCTGACTATATTATTCAACATATCAAAGTTGCTGACTTTGTTTGGCGGCCAGCGTCAGTGCGCCTTGTATATCGTCGTCGTCATAAATACCAAGCAACTTTCCGTGATTGGAAATGACTAAAAAAGCACTGTTATGCACAAACTCTTTAAATTGAGTCTCTAATACCACTAAACCTAAGTCGTCTTTAGATTTAATTAAATCAGCATCACTTTGCATTGTCGCTAGTGACCAAATACTTTCATCTGCACGCATTCGCTTGCGATAACTTTTCAATCGCTCTGGGCTATCCTGCTTTATATCGAAACTGATACTCAGTAAATGTATTTTTTGGTCGAGTGCTTGAGTTTTTATTTGCGTTTGCGCTTGCTGAAAATAATCGCCTAATGTTAAACATAGCGTTCTGCATCTAGTGTAAATAAACTCTGTGACTAATATTTTGTTTTGCTGTTTTGCAAAAGCGGAAAGTGTCACCACCTGTCCTTGTTCATTGATTAGATTCAACAACACTTCCGGTTTAGTCAAAAATAGATTGGCTTTTCTTTCCGTTTCCAATGTGAGATTTGAAAACCCGGTCGTGATATAAATGAAAAAAAATCCCCAAAATAGCAGGACTGAAGTCGGTATTATCCATTTAGGTAATGCCTGGAAAATACGTCGCCCTGCCTTTGGATTTAACACTTTTGCTTGATGATCTACTGTTTCGATAACTCGTCATCCCCATTATATGGAGTGGTACGTGCTTTGGTAGATTCACGTACTGTTGCAACTAACTTTGCGTCAATCGCCTCAGCCTTATTACCCCACTGCGACCGAATATGCGTAAGTACCGCAGCAATTTCTTCATCAGTGAGCAACTCTTTAAAATGCGGCATTTGACCATTATAAGCCACACCCTTCACAGTTAATTTACCGCTAACACCATGCAATAAGATATTTGCCAACGCTTCTGGTTTACCGGTAACCCATTCTGATGCGGCTAAGGGCGGAAATAAACCAGTAATACCTTGGCCAGTCGCTTGATGACACGCGACACATTTACCTTGAAAGATAGCGCCTCCATCAATGGCCACTTTATCTGTAGCTGCACAGTCACCAGTCATGGCGACTTGCTGTGGGCGGTTATCTCCATCTTCAGGCGCACTCGTCATTACCGTATCAGAGATATACATAGCACTCCACATAAAGAGCGCACCTATTGTCATGGTTATATACCAGGGTAAAGGTTTTACATCTTCGTTGGGATCGATTCTTTCCCGTTTTTGGGCATCATTTAGTTGATCACTCATTTTGCACCTTCTGTCGTTGTTTTTTCACTCGCGGTTTTATCTACTTCTAGACTCTCGGCAATCGTTTTTTTAACTGGGTAAGTTCTGTCCATCGCTTTCATATATTCGACCAAGTTAATCGCATCTGTCGTTGCCACTATCGTGACCCCTGGTTTTGCGTAGTCTGGCGGTAAATTCACCACTACATCACCTGGTTTAGCCGGACCTTTACGTTCAATAAATAGAAATGGAAAGGCTGGCATGATTGACCCTGGCATATAGGCGCGAGGCTGGTATAAATGACCTAAATGCCATTCTTGTGAAGGCTGACGTGCACCTATATTCATTAAATCCGGGCCTGTACGCATCGTGCCTAGCAAATGCACCTGGTCGTATGCGTAATCAGCTGCAGTAGAAGCCCGACCCCAGCCACGTTTATCATCAGGCGCAAATCGTGCATCACGCGGCTGTTGCGAATGGCAATATACACACCCTAAACTCATATATACATAACGACCTTTCGCTTGCACATCGGTGTAAGGCTTAAGAGCATCAGGTGCTTTAACGTGTTTGAGTTGAACATAGGGCATGATTACTAAAGCCAGCGTAGCCAAGCCAATAATAACCAAGG
>JBDSHU010000103.1:0-3754 GCA_039918335.1 Methylotenera sp.
AAATATCTCGGAAGCGATTTCGAAGTACTCGCCTCTTATGGACATGTACGCGACTTAATTCCTAAAAATGGTGCGGTAGATACGGCCGATAATTTCGCCATGAAATACGACATTATTGAACGCAATAGTAAGCATGTAGATGCAATTGCCAAAGCCGTGAAAAATGCAGATAGCATCTACCTCGCAACCGATCCGGACCGCGAAGGTGAGGCCATTTCATGGCATATTGCCGAGATTTTAAAATCTAAAAATTTACTTAAAAATAAACTCATGAAACGCGTGGTGTTTCATGAAATCACCAAAAGTGCCGTAGAACACGCCATTGCCGAGCCACGCGACATTTCTATGCCTATGGTGAATGCGCAGCAAGCGCGCCGTGCATTAGATTACTTGGTAGGTTTTAATCTCTCACCATTATTATGGAAAAAAATCCGTCGCGGGCTTTCAGCTGGTCGCGTACAAAGCCCGGCGTTACGTTTAATTGTTGAACGTGAGCTAGAAATTGAAGCGTTTAAATCGCAAGAATACTGGTCAGTGCATTTAGATGCGTTAAAGCATAGCCACGGCTTTAGCGCAAAATTAATACAACTCAATCACGAAAAAGTTGAACAATTTACAGTCATCAACCATGACCAACAATCTGACATTGTCGGTAAGCTATTGCTAGCCAGTGCCGGTAAAACCACTGTTTCGCGCGTTGAGAAAAAACAACGTAGCCGTAGTCCAGCAGCACCATTTACTACATCTACCCTACAACAAGAAGCTGTGCGTAAACTAGGCTTTACCACTGCGCGCGCCATGCGTGTTGCACAACAGCTATATGAAGGTATGGATGTGGGCAGCGGTACGGTGGGTTTGATTACTTATATGCGTACCGACTCGTTCAGTATTGCCGCTGAAGCCGTGATGCAAATTCGTGATTACGTGAAAAAGAATTTTGACGCAGCGTATTTGCCAAAAACACCAGTCATGTACAAAACGAAGTCTAAAAGTGCGCAAGAAGCGCATGAAGCAATTCGTCCAACAGACATCAGCCGAACACCGGCAAGTGTGCGCCAATATTTAACAGACGAACAATTCAAGCTGTATGAAATGATCTGGAAGCGCGCCCTTGCTTGCCAGATGTCACCAGCTAAATTTGATGCGGTAAGTGTGGATTTAAGTGTAGGTAGCGATGCCAATTTATTCCGCGCATCTGGTCAGACTTTAGTGTTCCCTGGCTTTATCGCCGTGTATATGGAAGGCAAGGATGACGAAGAGGAGGAAGGCGAAAGCAAGTTACCGCATCTTGAAACAGGGGAAGTACTCACTGTTGAAAAAATATACGGCGATCAGCATTTTACTGAGCCACCGCCTAGATATGGTGAAGCAAGTTTAGTTAAAATCTTAGAAGAGTATGGGATTGGCCGCCCTTCTACCTATGCGAGCATCATTAGTACGCTGCAAGACCGCGAATATGTATTGCTGGATAAAAAACGATTCACGCCTACCGATGTAGGTCGTGTGGTGAATAAATTTTTAACCGAACATTTCACCAAATATGTGGATTACGACTTTACTGCCAACTTAGAAAATGCATTAGACAGCGTGGCTGAAGGGGAACGTGAGTGGATACCACTCATGGATGAATTCTGGCAAGGCTTCAATCAGCAGTTGCTCAGCAAAGCCGATGTAGAACGCCCAGGTAATGAACTGATTGACGAAGCTTGTCCTAAATGCGGTAAGCCGCTACAAAAACAGTTAAGCCGTTATGGCACATTTATTGGCTGTACAGGTTACAACGACACGCCAAAATGCGATTACAAACGTAGTTTAAATGGTGCGGCACAAATTGGTAGCGACCCAATAGTCATTGGTACTGATACTGCGACAGCTAAAGAAATTATGCTAATGAACGGGCCTTATGGGCCATACCTACAACTAGGTTTAGCGGTTGAAGGCGAGAAAAAGAAACCGAAGCGCGTGAGTGTGCCCAAAGAAATTTCTATCGCTGATATGAATTTGGAAACAGCAAATATGCTGTTGTCACTGCCGCGTGATCTAGGTTTGCATCCAGTCACAAATAAAAAGATTATCGCCAATATTGGCCGTTTTGGACCTTACGTGAATCATGATGCTAAATTCAAATCCATCCCAAAAAATGAGAGCGTCTTTACTATTGATTTAGAGGGTGCAGTCGCACTGCTTGCAGCTGCAAATACAGGCCCTGCACCATTATGCTCGCTAGGCAGCCACCCGACTGAAGATGGGCAAATTGAGGTATTTGCAGGCCGCTATGGACCTTATGTGCAACATGGAAAAATTAGAGCGACTTTACCAAAAAGTGTAGAGCCAGAATCATTAACTTTAGATGAAGCTTTGGAGCTATTGACTGCTAAGGCTGCCAAAGAAGCTCCTGTTAAGAAAACTGTAGCTAAGAAAACCAGTGCGAAAAAGTCTGATGTAACGGAAACAGTAGCAAAGAAAACTACCAAGAAAGCACCAGTAAAAAAAGCACCTGTGAAGAAAGCCACGGCTAAGAAACCAACCGTTAAAAAAGCCAGTCCTAAAAAGCCAGTGAGCGCCAAGCAATAAGCTAACAATAGGTAAGATATAAGCATCATAAAAAAAGCGGCAAATTAGCCGCTTTTTTTATGATGCTAAATAACAATATTAAACGCTATCCGCTAACGTTTTCACCTAAGGTATTAGTATCATTGTGTTCAATCCATTTGCGGATTCGGTTTGCATCGCCAATTCGGGATAATTTACCTTCCGAATCAAGCAAAACGATGATCATCGGTTGACCAGAAATCTCTGCCTGCATCACTAAGCAACGTCCAGCCTCGTTGATGAAGCCTGTTTTAGATAATCCAATCAACCAGTTACCACCGCGCACCAAAGCATTGGTATTCACAAAATTAAGTGGGTTAGCGCGGCCGTATAGCGTAATTTCTTGTGAAGCCGTAGTAGTAACTTGGCGAATTTCTGGATAATGGTAAGCGGCGTTCACCATTTTAACGAGATCTTCAGCAGTAGAAACATTGCTGCTGCTTAAGCCCGTTGCATCAAAAAAATGGGTGGATCTCATCCCCAACGCTTCTGCTTTATGATTCATCGCACTAATGAATGTGTGAATGCCGCCAGGATAATTACGTCCTAATGCAGCTGCGGCACGATTTTCTGAAGCCATAAGCGCCAACTGTAAAAGCTCGCCACGAGTAAGCGATGTACCAACGCTCAATCTTGAGTGTGTACCTTTGAGATTATCTACATCTTCATCAGTGATGTAGAGCAAATCCTCCATCGGAAGATTTGCATCCAACATCACCATGGCGGTCATCAGCTTGGTAACCGAGGCGATTGGGGTAGATAAGTTGGTATTTTTTGCATACAGCGTTTCACCTGTAAGCTGGTTGATGACTAATGCTTTAACAGATGCCAATTGTAATGGCCCACTACCATCATATGCATCCGCATAACCAACAGAAGCTCTTTGTGCACGCAAACGATGATGAATTTTGCTACTGATGTGTTTGCTAGATTTTTGCTTAGAAATTTTATACTTACTACTTGTAGAGACATTTTTACCCGATTTTTTACCAGCCGCATGCGATGCTATAGGAGCAAAGCTCAGCATCAGTGCAATATAGAGTAGTAAAAATTTACGCATAAAATTTAATTAGTTTGTTCAATGTCATATAGTTACCAGTGAATATTATATAAAAACTTTAGCTTTGTCATTAATAATTTTATTATTCTTTAACAACCTAAC
>JBDSHU010000104.1:0-3662 GCA_039918335.1 Methylotenera sp.
CTTGAAGCGATTGGTGCTCAAGGTGACCTACGCCCCAATGCAGCTAAAGATGGCTTTTGGGTAACCTCACATGGTAGCTACGTGCTTGATATGAAGTTTAATGAAGATATTCAAGCCGAGACATTGAATGACCTGCTTAGCAATACTCCAGGTGTGGTAGAACATGGTATTTTTTATGGCTTGACGGATGCGGTACTGATTGCTGCTGATGGTGTAGTTAGCGAGCGCTGGGCTTAGTTCAGTATTACCTAGATTGATGCGTTTACTTTATGTTTTTTTCATATCGATTATTGCGGTGGCCTGTACGCCACCTGATAATCAATCAAAAGACAAACCTGTAGCTAATACAAAAAAAGAGCTTATTTTTGTCACCCATAATGGACCCAGCTCTTATTATGTGAACGGCGATGGTCAGGTGACGGGGATTGAATATGATTTAGCCACACTGTTTGTAAAAGACTACGCACCAGAGTATCAAATTAAATTTTTATTAGTCGACAGTATTAGCGATGTCATTCCCACGCTACTTAAAGGCAAAGCACATATCGCCGCGGCAAATTTAACGGTAACACATCTTAGAAAGCAACTCGTACAGTTTGCCAAGCCTTACCAGGAAACACAGCAGCAACTCATTTACAATAATGAAGTCGATAGCAAACCTAAAAATCTAGCAGCGATTAGTGATAAAAAAATTGGCGTACCTGTAGGTACAAGTTTTGCAGAACGTTTAAGCCAGATACAAAAAGAGCAGCCCAATCTGCGCTGGCAGGCTTTTCAACAAACAAACTCAGAATCATTATTAGATGAAGTAGCAAGCGGGGTCTTAGATTTTACGGTTGCAGATAGCCACTTAGTGGCAGTAATGCAAAATTATTACCCAAATTTAGCCGTCGCCATGCCACTCGGTAAGTCAGAAAAAATCGCATGGGCACTGCCTAAAAATGCGGATCGCCAGCTCGTAAGAAAAGTGAATATATTTTTCGACCAGATTCACAAAGATGGCACCTTACGCAACTTAATCGACCGTTACTACGGCAATGCCAAGCGACTTAATACGCTAGACATCACTAATTTTTTAAAGCTAAGCAATTCACTTTTACCCAAATATAAACACTTATTTAAGCAAGCTCAGGACGTGACTGGGCTTGATTGGCGTTTAATAGCTGCAGTGAGTTATAGAGAATCGCATTGGGATACATTTAGCACTTCGCCGACGAATGTACGCGGACTGATGATGCTGACCGAAAGTACCGCTGACTTGATGGGAGTAACAGACAGGCTAGACCCTAAACAAAGTATTCCTGCAGGGGCTAAATATATCGTCAAACTCAAAGATACGATTCCAGATGACATTCCAGAACCTGATCGCACTTACATGGCACTAGCCGCCTACAACATTGGCTATGCGCATTTAGAAGACGCTCGCGTGCTGGCACAACGCTTTAAACTTAACCCGGATAGCTGGGCAGATATTAAAAAAACCCTCGTGATGCTAAACAACCCTGAATACTACACCACAGTTAAATATGGCTACGCAAGTGGCGGCGCACCGGTGATTTTTGTGGAATCTATCCGAAGTTATCAGCGCATTTTAGAGCGCTACCAACCCAGCCATAATCCAGAGTTGGATAGATACAGGATTGCGCGGATGGACTAAATGGATTTGATAACTGTCATCACGCTTTGTTCGCAATGACAGTAATAAATTAAATCTTAATCTCTTAGAAAAAAGCTTAACTAAGGCTAAGCTGCTCTAAGCCCTTCATGTAAGGCCTCAGAACTTCCGGTACAGTCACGCTACCATCAGCATTTTGATAGTTTTCCAGCACTGCAACCAGCGTACGTCCCACTGCCAAACCAGAGCCATTCAGCGTATGTACAAACTCCATTTTACCTTGCGCATTCTTGAAGCGTGCTTGCAAGCGACGTGCTTGAAAAGCTTCACAATTAGACACCGATGAAATTTCACGATAAGTATTCTGTGCAGGTAGCCAGACTTCTAAATCATATGTTTTAGCTGCACCAAAACCCATATCACCCATGCAAAGTGACACCACTCGGTACGGCAATCCTAATGCCTTCAGAATATTCTCAGCATGGCCCACCATTTCTTCTAGTGCTGCATAGCTAGTATCTGGATGCACGATTTGCACCATCTCCACTTTATCAAACTGGTGTTGCCGTATCATGCCTTTGGTATCGCGACCATAAGACCCTGCTTCAGAACGGAAACATGGTGTGTGTGCTGTAAGCTTAATCGGTAAGGATTCGATAGGCACGATTTCATCGCGAACGGTGTTGGTGAGTGTCACTTCTGAAGTTGGAATCAAGTACAACTTGCTATCGTTATGGGCTAAAGAAAATAAATCCTCTTCGAATTTAGGTAGCTGTCCCGTTCCCTTAAGCGTCTCTGCATTAACTAAATAAGGCGTATAACATTCTTCGTAGCCGTGCTGTTCGGTTTGGGTATCTACCATAAATTGCGCTAAAGCTCTGTGCAGCTTGGCTATCTGTCCGCGCATAAAGGTGAAGCGTGTGCCTGAAAGTTTGATGCCAGTATCAAAATCCAGCCCTAATGGTGTACCCACGTCCGTATGGTCTTTGATTTCAAAATCAAAAGTTCTTGGAATGCCAACTTTGCGCACCTCAATATTATCTGCCTCAGACTTACCTGCAGGCACACTCTCATGAGGTAAATTAGGCACATTCAATAGAAGGTTTTGTAAGTTAGTTTGCAGTTCTATGAGTCGGACTTCATCCGCTTTTAGTTGGTCACCCAAACCTGCGACTTCAGCCATAATAGCGCTTACGTTCTCACCTTTAGATTTAGCAATACCAATCTGTTTAGAAGTATTATTACGCTTCGCTTGAAGTTCTTGCGTGCGCGTTTGTACAGTTTTTCGCTCTTGCTCTAATGCAGAAAATTGCGTTGCGTCAAACTCAAAACCACGGTTTTTTAATTGGGAGACAACTCCATCCAAGTCGTTTCTTAAGGCTTGTATATCTAACATCTATTTTCCTAGGGTTCTGTCATTCCGTGCTCGACACGGAATCCAGCGTCTTTAAAGTCACTAGATTCCGACTTTCGTCGGAATGACATATTTATTTTAATAATACTTAACTGCAATATTCTATTTCTTGGCTTTTTTATCTAATTGACGTTTGTCTAGTTCGCGCAAGTGCGCTAATTTTTCCGTAATTTTACCTTCTAAGCCGCGGGGTGTGGGCATATAAAATTGTGGTGGGGTTAAATCATCAGGAAAATAATCTACGCCAGCTGCATACGCTTCAGGCTCGTTATGTGCATAGCGGTATTCTTTGCCGTAATCTAAGGCCTTCATTAGTTTAGTTGGCGCGTTTCTTAAATGTAATGGCACTGGGCGCGATTTATCCTGCGCTACAAACGCTTTAGCTTGATTATAGGCGGTATACGAGGCATTACTTTTTGGTGCTACTGCTAAGTAAATCACAGCATTAGAAAGCGCTAACTCACCTTCTGGCGAACCTAGCCGTTCATAGATTTGGCAAGCTTCAAGTGCCATGCTTTGCGCACGGGGATCAGCTAAACCTATGTCCTCGATGGCCATGCGCATGATGCGTCTACCCAAATATAATGGGTCTGCGCCACCGTCTATCATTCTTAGGAACCAGTATAAAGCCGC
>JBDSHU010000105.1:0-3936 GCA_039918335.1 Methylotenera sp.
TTTTAATTGGCTTCTTTATCGCGTTGCTTTCAGCCCGATCTCTGGGAGGATTTTTATCTATATCAATGATGTTTGCCACCACCCTAGTATTAATTTTTGCATTTTCAATGCTCAATCAAACACTGCAAAAAATACTTTCGAACAAGTTATTAGGGTTTGTAGGATTTATCAGTTATCCCCTATATCTAGTGCACGAGAATGCATTGGTTTCAATGATTGTCCAATTGCATCATTATTTTAATTGGATACCTGGAATTTTGCTGCCTGTGTTACCCATTCTTGGAATAATTCTGACTGCATGGTTAATTGCACGCTATCTAGAACCTAATCTAAGAAAACTAATTAAAAACTCATTACTTAAAATACGAAACAAACTCACCACGCAATACAAACTCATCAAGAATGAATAGCTAAACTTGTTTAGAAAACATGTATGTAAACGTATCATTAATGCTCATCTAACAAGCTATTTTTATTGGTAATAGTTTGCACTGGCTACTGTTATAATTCGAGCTTTTGTTGATTGCGGAAATCTCATGCGTTTAGTTGTTCAAGGCCAGGCGATCACCATGGCACATCTTACACATATCCACGGTTTATTAGGCAGTAGCATGCAGTATACGCAAGTGGGTGAGCACGCTTACTATTTACCACAAACTGCCTTCAAACAAGCTGAATTAGACGTTATTAAAGCCTTTTGTGATGAACAAAAAATTGATTGCGCTTGCATGCAAGATTCTGAAGTTTTCAAAAACTTTGGCCTGTGTGTCATGGATATGGATTCCACGCTAATCAGCATCGAGTGCATAGATGAAATTGCCGACATGGTTGGCATTAAACCTCAAATCGCTGCGATTACTGAGCGTGCGATGCTTGGAGAGCTGGACTTTGCACAAAGTTTGCGTGAACGTGTCGCTTTGCTTAAAGGCCTGAAAGAGTCAGATTTATTGCGCGTGTTGAATGAGCGCCTAACTTTAAATCCGGGTGCAGTTGAATTGATAGAAGCTTGTAAAAAACATCATATTAAAACTTTATTGGTTTCTGGCGGTTTTACTTTTTTTGCTGAAAAAGTAAAAGCAATGCTAGGTTTGGACTACGCAGTATCCAATACTTTGGAAATTATAGATGGCAAAGTTACCGGTAATATTTTAGGTGCCATTGTCGATGCCCAAACTAAAGCAGATGAGCTTACAAAATTACGTGATCAATTAGGTTTAACTTCTGCACAAACCGTTGCGATTGGCGATGGGGCTAATGACCTCAAAATGATGGCTGTTGCAGGCATAGGCATTGCGTACCATGCAAAACCTATTGTGCAAAGTCAGGCTACTTATGCACTAAATTATGTGGGGTTAGAAGGCTTGATTGGACTACTGACTACGTAATTTTATAGTTAAGTATCTGCAATTACGTTTGCGTTAAGTGCGATAATTCGGCCTCACTAAATCCTGCTTTACGCCGCGCTTCCAAGTTAAATGATCCGCGTAATTTTGGTGCTGAATAAGTCTGGCATAACTCTGCAAATGTAGTTAAAGGTTCCAAATTATCTTTTTCACACAGGTAGTTAAACCAATGGTTACCAATGGCTACATGCCCAATTTCATCAGCTAAAATAATATCCATTATTTCAGCTGCTTTCGCATCTCCTGCCTGCGCTAGCTTATTACGTAATGCAGGATTAGCATCCAAGCCGCGCGCTTCCATTGTGCGCGGCACTAATGCCATTCTGGCCAGCACATCACCTTTGGTTCTATCTACCATCTCCCACAGGCTGTTGTGTCCAGTAAAATCACCATACTGAAAACCTAGACTGGCTAAATGTGAGTTTAAAAGTGAGAAGTGATAAGCTTCTTCTTTCGCGACTTTTAACCAATCCACATAATAAGCTTCCGGCATTTCACTAAACCGCCAGATAGCATCTAACGCAAGATTAATAGCATTGAACTCAATATGAGCAAGCGCATGCACTAATGCAGCACGGCCTTCTACCGTTCTCATGTTGCGTTTTTTTACATTTAACGGTGATACCAATACAGGTTTTCCCGGGCATCCAGGAATAGTTAACGTCGTAGATAATTGAACATGCGGCTCAATCTTGTAATCTAAAACGTTTAAACCAAAAGCTTGAACGCCAGTAGCCTTATTAACGGCATTAGTTTCACTTAGCCACATTAAGGCAGTTTTGCGCATTTCTAGTTGAGGCATTTTGGCTATTAAATTAAATGAACGAAGGTGATTAACAAAACCACATGAATGATTTAGCCATACGACAGAACCACTTTAATTGACTGGAATAAAGTCTAATTCCCCAGCTTTCATATCTGGCACCATAAGATATCTTTCATCCTGAGTCAACGCAATATCCGCTGCAGCTTTATAGCCTGATTTTATTTCTTTTACATCGCCTTTAAGGTCAATGCTGAATACCTTGCCATTGTTCCAATCGCTTACAAACATCTTGCCGCTTGAATGATGCACAAGACCATCACCGCCACCAAAGCCTTCTGCTAGATTAGTAAGTGTATGGGTCTTCATGTTATAGCTATACAAAATACCGGAAACAAAATCCACCACCATAATGACATCACCCGTGTCATCCATCAGCAAGCCGTTTGGGCCAAGCACGCGTTGTTCTTGTTTATTGCTAATTACCGTCGTCACTTTGCCTTGTGGATCAATTTTATAAACTACTCCGCCTTTACCTTTCATGTCGCCAGTATCACTTAGATATAGATTGCCGGAAATATCTGCTTCTAGATCATTAAAGAATAATGGTGTTTCAGGAAATGCGCTTTCTGCAGCAAAAACCTGCGCTTGCCCCTGGCCTTGATTATCTAGATTGATTTTTAAAACTTTTGATTTATCCGCTACATATAAATTCTGGCCGATAATCACCAAGCCTTTAGGATCATCTAAACCAGTTGCAAAAACCCGTGGCTTGCCGTTTTCTATCACGGTAATCTGACCATCACCATCTTTACCAAACTCATTGATTTCAGAAACATAAATCTTGCCATTTTTAGCTTGTACTACAGATTCCGGCATTTTTAAACCTGTTATCTTTTGCATAACACCTTGATTGCTTCTAATCTCTCTGGCACAAGCAACACCAATTAATGCCAACATCAGCACACTCATTAAAAGTTTTTTTTCTAGAAGTTTTTTTTGCATGACTTTTCCTTTATATTTTTAGCTGCTTATCTTTTTATTACGATTAATAAAAATTTATTTTTGGTTCCGCCTGTGCGCCAATCAAGCCACAAGGTAGTTTATTTTCCACTCCAGTACTTGCTGAAGCTGGATCAGCTTTTATTTTAGTCATTAAATCTTGCATAGCCAGTGTATACACCTTATTCAAGCTATAAGTAATGCCATTATTCACGCTATTAAAACCAAGTTGTTGAGCTTCACCAGTATAAGTACCCAGCACATTGCCGCCGCCAGAATACACGGTAGCCACTAACTTGCTGTGATAGACCCGTAACTGCGGATTATAAAATAAGCTCGGTTTGACACGAATAATAGTATCTGCAGTTTCATTCGCTTTACAGATAGCAGTATCATTGTCTCTCGCCTTAAGTGCTTTTAAGGCGATAGGCTCCACCAATGGGCCCTGCTCAAACCAATAATCATAATATGGATGCAACAAATGCACGCTGTAGTTGTAATCATTCGGGCTGATATATAACAGGGTATTTGCTTTGGATTCAATAGCATAGGCACTGGCTGTCACATGACTGAGAATCACCGTCACGCTTAAGTAAACGATTTTTTTAAGTATATTTTTCATATGATGTATTCCTAGCTATTATCAGAATTGCGAAGTTTGTTATTTAACGCTCGGCTGATAAGTAATACGGTATATCTGGCCTGCCTTATCATCTGACACATACAATGCTTGATCCGTTCCTACAGCAACATCCACAGGTCTCCCCC
>JBDSHU010000106.1:0-4439 GCA_039918335.1 Methylotenera sp.
GAATTGCAAAAATCCAGTATCGCCAATCTGTTAAGCCTACGCCATTCAAGTACCACTGGTTAAAATAAGACAATACGCCGAATGTCGCAATTAATGTGAGCGAAAAAATAGAGCCTAGGTAGAGTGACAAACGATAATTACTGCAAATACGACTGCTACGCAATTTCCACGACACTTGAAAATCAACGGTATGCTCTAACACCTGTCGGCCACAATCAACGAGGTAATAGCCTACATGTGCAGTGCGGTCATTCACGGTTAATGCCAGTTTAGCCGCCTGCGCTAACATAATGGCTTCGTGAGCCACTGCTAATTCACTACATCTGCTATTTCTAGCTATTTCTTCAATGATATGACGGTAACGGTCACGGGTGGCAAAGTCTTGAGCAAGGTACGTTTCACCCGGGTCTTGTCGTAACACTTGCTCGACTACACTTAAAGATTCTACATAATTTCGCCAATCCATCGTATCAATGAAACGTAGGCTGCTAATACTGTTACTAATGGATATTTGATTGGCAGCGGCTGTATGACTTGCAGCTTCAGATAACTGTGTTGCGGTAACGCCCTGCTCTAGTAACTTTTGCTCTAACCAAGTTTGTACAAAGATCATTGCAGTACTATGCGCCTGCAGCTTTGCGTAAAACTCTTCAACGAATGGCGCTGTAAGCGGCACATCGGCATTGGCGAACTCTGCGAGCAGTTGAATAAGCTGATTTGGCTCTTTTTCCGCTGTTTCCAACATGCGATCCGCCCATACAATTGCAGATTCTCGCTCTTCGCGTCTTCTGGCAATTCTTAGCGCAACGCGGCGTAGATTTTCTAGCAAGGCCAATTGCAACATGATAGGGAAAGCCCATAACTCACCCAAACGCAATGATTCAATACTTTGATAAGCCTCGATAATTTGCGTAGCATTCTCGTGATCGACACGACCGTCCATATGCGAGATCAATTGCAACGCTAAATCATAAATGCGGGGGAAACCAGCAGACGGGCCATCAGCCAACCGTGGCAGTTGTCGACTGTAACCACGTGGTAAATGTCGACGTGCTAACACTATTTGTTGTTCTATAAGGTAGAAATTATCCAGTAACCATGACTCAGCTGGCAATAAACGTTGTCCAGGAAGAGTCGCCGTAGTCACAACATCATATGCTGCTTGCAAAATGCGTTCGTTCTCATCTAGCCGAGGTAAGAGCTTATCTCGGCCGGGACGTGGAATGATTTTATGCTGCCCAGCAAGTGTGATTGCATGACGCTTGAGTTGCTCGATACTGAACAACTCAGAGCGTAATAAATCAATGTCTTGATCGTTACGCCATGCTTGATGAATGCGCGCAAAAACGCCTAATCTACTAATGACGATGATGTGCTCCTATCTAGGACTTACACCTCGTAAGGAAAGTGTTGTTACCTACTCTATTGGCAGAACGAAATTGGTTGGCGGTTACATCACATGACTCTGCCACAACCTGAAATTACGCTTCCCCAAATAACTTGAGCAACTTGTAACTTGAGTAACTTGGGGTTAAATAAAAATACGCCATCTACACAGAATGTTCTGTTCGATGGCGCACATAAAATCCATAAGTCGACTCAATTTAAATCGACAATACCTACAAACTGTATGCCATAGAAACGCTAGGTTGAACTGCAGGATGAAATTCAGGCATAAAGGGCATTAACCTGTCTTGTTCTTTTTTAACCATGGCATAACATTCGCAGCAGCGATGTTCTAGCATTTTGCGATTGAGTACCGTGATATGCCCTCGACAATAGTTAATCACACCTGCTTCTTGTAACTTGAGTGCAGCTGTAGTGACACTTTCGCGCCGCACACCTAAAAGGCTCGCTAATAACTCTTGTGTCATGACCAAATCATCCGCTGGCAAACGATCTAAACCTAGCAATAAACGACGGCATAATTGTTGATCAATTGAGTGGTGACGGTTACATACTGCAGTTTGTGCTATCTGGGTAATCATGGTTTGAGTGTAACGAAGCAACATATGCAGTAGTGGGCCGTCTCTGTTGACAACATTTTTAGCAGTTTGCGTACGTAAACGGTAACCCTGACCTGAACTTTGCACCATCGCTTGGTTAGGCGTTTCATTACCACCCATAAACACAGAAACGCCTACTACGCCATCGTTACCCACAATCGCAATTTCAGATGAAGTACCTTCTTGCGTCATATAAAGTAAAGAGACAATAGCCGTGGTTGGGAAAATCACATGGGTGTGCTTAACTCCAGGTTCGCACAGTATTTGACCAAGCTTCAAATCCACCAGCTCCAGCTCGTGTTCCCAAAGACTAAGTTCTGAGTATGGCAACGCGGCAAGTAAGTGGTTTTGCCGCGGTCCAAGTGTATCTGATGATAGTTCTGGCAGTATATTTATTGATGTATTTGGTAATGCTTTTAGCAGAGTATTCATTGGGCGCTCCCTTACGTTCTGAGCTTCTATAATGAATAGATAATGTGTCCTACGGCATAGGCGGTATTAGTCATTTAATGTAAGAATGTTCCTACTCTTACATTATTTCTGCTAACACATTAGCAACGACCAACTCCAAATCCATTCTTTCAGTAAAACGATGTTGAGCAACAGCTTCAACAAAATGCTGGATGAAAGCCTTATCTACTGCATTTCCCGCTGAGGTAATCACACCCTGCTCTTGAAACTGCAACTTACCTGCGGCTTGGGTCAAAAGCATGACACCTTCGTCGCTGGCTGCAATCGCCTTGCCGTGTAGGTAAGCTTCTTTCAAAAATAACACCGCATTTGCATCTTGGCACAACGCTTGTGCACTTAGCTGACCACCTGGAATAAATACCGCGTCAAGTAAAATAGATGATATCTTTGCAAAGCTGTGATCAACCTTAATTAGCTTACCTCCATTTTGTCCTTTGTAATTATGACCTTCATCGCTTTTAATCTCACCTAATTGCGGTGCGAGTATCTTTACAGTAGCAGCACCAGATTCTAATGCTTTGCGTACAGCATGAATAACCGCAGCATCAATATGATTTGCTACTAATATTGCAACCTTGCGACCAGCGATTGCATTGCGTGTATTCGTCATACTCAGTCCAGTATCCACTGAAGGCTTATCAATAGGGAGCACATTTCACAAGAAATGTGCTCCCGATTTGGTGCTTGTGCTTGCCCAGATGCGACCTGGTCTTTTCATCAAAACATCCTCATATCAAAGTATTTGGCCGTGCACTAATAAGTGCTAAATTAAACATGATTAAAAATCCTTGTTGTGCAGATAAATGATTAATCCCCATCAAGATAACCTGCCAGGTCACGTTGCTTAATATTTGGCAGATTTTTATCTATAGTCCTCGTTACAATTGCCGCAGTATTGACATCTAAAGTTTTTAGTAATTTTCCCAGAAACTCTGGGCCTGCGATTAGCGTTATGTCGTTATAAGCATGTTTAATACGCCCTTGATTCAGAATATCAGCAAGATTCTTGGCAAACTGCACCGCGACATGGTCGGTTGGCTCATGTTCTGCACCCGATGAATGTCCACCCTGACCAAATCGGTCAAAAGCATGCGCTGACTTATCGGTATCAATGTCTTGGTTTTTAAGACGGCCTCTTGGATGGGGAATATCTTGCACTAGCGCTATGTCGCCTTTACAAATTCTCTCAAACAAACTTGCACCGCCGCGATTGGCCACCAAAATCCATGTTTTCCTCATCATTGTTTCTATCGTTTTGTTCATAGTTATCCTCACAGTCTTTTAATTTTTTGAATCGCTACCTTTAAGTAGCTAAATTAGCTTCCGGTAAAAATTCCTCCTGTAGTAAAAAATATGTATTGAAAAATCAGCTTACGTCGCGCATGCATACGATTAACATTTCCCGCTGTCATTAATATTTATCCCAGATTTCACTATCAGAAATGCCATCACTTCGGACGAGTTCCATCTTCAAACTCAGTCATTACAACTCTCGTTGTAGAGAAGGTTGGCGTATATTTTTCTGGTTAACGATACCGTGCTGATGAGACTTGTGACTAGCCCCTCCTCTCAAACGTAACGCATTAGAAATAACCGATACTGAGCTCAAGCTCATGGCAAGTGCCGCGATCATGGGTGACAACAACAACCCAGTAAACGGATACAGCACACCAGCGGTTAACGGTATACCTAACGCGTTATAAACAAACGCAAAACCGAGATTTTGCTTCATGTTAGCGATGGTTTCCTCAGAGATCACACGCGCTTGTGCAATGCCACGCAGATCGCCTTTGACGAGTGTGACCGGCGCGCTATTCATGGCTACATCGGTGCCAGTGCCCATCGCTATGCCCACGTCGGCTTTGGCTAACGCAGGCGCATCGTTGATGCCATCACCAGGCATCGCGACTATGCGGCCTTCGCGCTGCAACTTATCTACCAGTGCCAGTTTATCTGCAGGTT
>JBDSHU010000107.1:0-3726 GCA_039918335.1 Methylotenera sp.
TGGTGCCATAGCTGGTGCTATTGGGTTTGCAGTTTTGCTGGAGGCAATAGATAGCCGTGTAAGAGGTGTAGATGCATTAGTGTCAATTATGAAAATTCAACCCATGGCAACAATTCCTTATATCACTAATAAAGCAGAGTTAAAACGAAACAAAAATTTCATTTATAATATTTTAACTATTATATTAATCCTCATTATCCTCACTTTATTATTAGTGCATTTCTTTATAATGCCTCTAGATATATTAATGACGAAGATTTTAGCTAGATTTTAGTGAAAGCGATTTATGGAAAAAATTAAAGACGCCTTAGATAAAGCTAAAATTCAACGCAGCAGTTTAGGTGCAGTTGCATCAGCTATTCGGAATAAAGTAACTAACAAGTTTGCCATAGATGATGAACTCAAGGGTATTGTCTATAACAGTACTAATGTCATTCGATTAGATGCTGAACATTTAGAGAATAATCGTATCGTTGCACTTAATAAAGATGATCCTATGTGCTGGGCTTTTGACTCATTGCGCACACAGGTGTTGCAAAAAATGGATGCAAATAAGTGGCGAACAATTGCTGTTATTTCTCCTACACCAGAAGCAGGCAAATCTGTAATTGCAATTAATCTAGCGATGATTATTGCACAACAGCCCCAAAAAACTGCGATGCTGGTTGATTTTGATTTACGTAAGCCACGGATTGCTCAATATCTTGGAATTAAGCGCGAAAAGTCAATGAACGATTATCTTTCTGGCAATGCAGAGTTGTCGGAAATTATAGTTAATCCCGGCATCCCACGCTTAACTATAATCCCTACCAATAAGCCGGTAAGACAGTCTGCTGAAACTCTTTCAACTAACAGTATACAAAAATTAATTGTTGAGTTAAAAGAAAGATACGATTCAAGGATTGTGATTTTTGATTTACCACCTATTTTGAATACGGACGACGCAATGGTTTTATTGCCACAAGTTGATTGTGTTCTTTTAGTGTTAGGAAATGGTCAGCATAAAGAATCTGAAATTGAAGAGACCATGCGTTTATTAACTAAAACTAACATACTTGGTGTGGTGGTGAATAGAGTGGAAGCTGAAGCTAGAGATTACTATTATTAAGTGTAGTACTAAATAAGGCTATACTATTAAAACTCCGAAATTGAGTTTTAATAGTATAGCTTTTCAATTTTTGCTTTGGATATTTTAATCCATAATAAAATGCAGTTTTTTTCTAGAACTCAAAATACAAGACCTACAGCAAGCTACGGTAAATTTCTAGCGCTTTTGTTTCAGCCATATCGACATCATCAAATTGAATAATTTGGCCGGGTTCAATATCTCGAATGACTTTGGTGTGATTTAATAGGCAAACAGGCACTGCGTTGAGATTATCATGTAATTGAACTGCAACGCCTCTCACATCAAATCCTCCAGCTCCACGCTCTATATTCTCGCCACTTAGAATTTGCTTTTTAGCGACAGCAACTACTGTAAGACTTGGTCTAGCTGAGTTATTAAGTAACATAGGTTCACCATCAACCACTCTACGAAGGGTATTAAGCGCTTCCAAATGGCAAAGATGATAAGGACGTAGCAATATGTAGCCTAACTTTTCTTTGGTGCGTAGTGGCCCAACGATGTAATTTCCTAATCTGTCTGCCTCTGGATTTTTAGCGACGATTAATACACCCGGAGGCGCACCTTTACATAAGATAAAGTCACTTATCGGAGCTCCAGCTTGTTCCGAAGCTCGAATCAAATAATCTAGGTCGTTTAAGCTTTCGACACGTTCCCCAAACATTCCATTAGGCGGAATAGTTGCACCTAAACCATTTGCAACAAATGCTTGTTCAATTTGTAATTTGGTACCATCGGTAAAAGATACTACTTGTTCTAACCTGACTCCTTGCTGGTCAGACCAGTATTGCATTTCCTTTTTTTCGGGATTTAGATTTATAAAACCTTTAATATTCACGTAAGCACAAGGTTCAAATCCCATGCCTTCAATTTCAGTTTTAAGTCTTGCTAAGCAACCAGGCTGATCACCGTCTGCATCTGTGACATAGGCACCTTTTTTGGCAAAATAGGAGCCGGTGGTGACATGGAACTCTGCATTTAAGGTAACCACCTTTTTATTGGCTTTACTAGCTTCTAAAATGACTTCAGTCGCATGAAAAACATCTCCAGAACATTCAAATACAATGTCAGAAGTGTCAATCAGTTCAGCAAGGGAATTAGTTAAGTCATCGCGAGGAAAATCTGAGATTGAATCTACCGAGCGGCGTGTTAATACTTTTGATATCTGAAAGTCTTTAGAGGCTCTGATCATGTGTGCTAAGCCACTCGCAATAAAGCCACTTCCTACGATACCAACTTTGGTGATTTTATCAGTCAAAATTTTTCCTTAAAATATTTTATATCTTATAAAATGAATTTTGTTCTTAATTAGTTTGCTGGTCAAGGTTCAATAATGATGCCATAAACAATACTGTTTTGATAAGCTCAAAATGCACTTAATCAATATTAATGCCGAAGCTACTTGTAGATTAACTAACTAAAATTTCAATTTTTAACTTATTTAACTATAACTAATAAGTTATTTACTTAATGACATCCAGTAAGTCTGAAGCGTAATTTCAAGGTTAATCATATATCGTCCATTATGATATGAAACTGGAATATTAATTTTTTTTTGCCTACTAATATGTTTATAAAGCTTCAGTCCAGCAGGTGCTTTAATTATTACATACCCTATTAGGGGCTCAGATGAGAAAGGCATTTTTCCATTTTCTTCAGTAATGGATTGTGCAGCTAAGCTAATGATAATTTCTTTTGATTTGTTGATTGGAGCTTCATTAAGACTTTGAACAGCAATAGATGCATTGGGGGTGCTTACGGAAATATCTACATCATTTAAGGTGATTTTTTCGCCACCTATCTGACCTACCGCAGCTTGAGTATTTGACGTATTAATCGACAGATAGCCTTTGTCCCAATTATGCTTTAATTCATTTGTGTCAGAATAGGCTTCTGTCGAGCCTGTTTTTAATAATGATTTATTAGGGTCTTTAAATATTTTAGCATCACTAGGAATATTGCTTTTTTGCAACCAAGGCAATTCATTTGCCGATGGCATTGCGATGACTAATCTACCTATTTCGCTAGCAGTTCGGATGAAAGCTGAGCTGTCAGCTGTGACTGATCGATTGAATAAAGCATCCTTTCCCAGATCAAGTACATAAGTGAATTTTGCAGCCTTTACGTCTCCGCGCCGGAACATTAGGGCTGAAGCAGGCATGGTAGCCAGTAATGATGGGTCATTGTAAGCATTCCAGTTTGATGGGCTGCCCTGATTTACTAAAGGCTCTTGAGCATATGCATATTGCATCATCGCATCCCAACCTTGCAGGCTGGCTTGGCTGGCTAGATAGAGGGGCAGGGTATGTCTATCAGCGGTCGGGAACGGTTCAGCATTCCATTCTGAAACGCTTATTGGCATATTAATCACTTGCGCGGCCGATATCCACTGCGTTAGATTAGATTCAGTTAGGGGCGATTTTTTCAATGCACCATCACTTTGATAAGCATGTGTATCAATTAAATCTCCAGAAGTGAGCGCTGGTAAAGAGCTTAACGGATTGTCTCCCCAAGTATTAGTAGTTGCAATCGGAACTTTAAGACCTAATTCACGCAGGTGTTTAATCATGTCTTGGTTGAATTGATACTCTAAGTTATTT
>JBDSHU010000108.1:0-3046 GCA_039918335.1 Methylotenera sp.
TTGAGTAGCGCGGCTGCATTACAAGCGCTTTTCCACATAGGTTTATTCACTAAAGTGGTGCAACTCAGCATCCATGCTGGCCAAGCAAAACTTAAGCTATTAAGGTTTGCATTAGAACCTGGATTACTACTCGTCAAGCCATCCACATCGTCCCACTGTGCAGGCTTTAATAGGCCATAATCTGCAATCTTGAGTTCTGCTTTTAAATCTGCAGTTTTTGGCTCTGGGATTTGTGGAGATATTTTATTGGTAGGTTTACTAGCGTTTGACTCAGCATTTTTGACATTCGCAGCACAGTCGCACTTTTGTTTTGATGCCGCTGGTGCTGCAGGTACATCGGGTTTCAGTTTTTTATTCGCGCATGAACTAAGTGCGCTCATCATCAATATCACTAAAGAGAATATTGCTATTTTTTTCATCAATTTTTTATCGTCGCCTATTAAGCAGTATTGAATACAAGATTGTTAATGTCAAAGAAAATGTAAATTTCTAATGTAAAGTTCTGGGCATACTAAGCGCAAAAGGTTGAATAACCGCTTCAAATCTTGTGCCATCCTCAGCGACCATTTGGTAAGTACCGTGCATTTCACCCATGGGTGAATTGATAACGGTACCGCTGGTATATTCAAAATGTTCGTTCGGATTTAGTAATGGCTGCTCACCAACCACGCCCAAACCCTTAACCTCTTGCTGCTCGCCATTAGCCTCTGTAATTAGCCAATGACGGCTAATCAACTGTGCGGCAACGCTACCGGTATTCTTAATTTTTACATGGTAGGCAAATGCATAACTATTACGCGCCACGTCTGATTGCTCGGCAATAAAAGTCACTTCTACCGTTACGGTACATTCATAATGTTTATCGCTACTCATAATAAGACTTTGAAGTTATCAACAGAAGTAATCAAACGGCATATGACAAAATGCATTTTCATGAAATCAAACACTCGAAATCAAGCCAGCGCTGGGTGAGCTAGGGCTAGCAGAATACAGTTTTTTAGGCATGCGGCCAGCCAGATAAGCATCGCGACCCGCTTCAACTGCTTTTTTCATGGCCCTAGCCATCAGCACAGGATCACGTGCAGCAGCAATTGCCGTATTCATCAATACCCCTTGGCAACCAAGCTCCATTGCGATAGCAGCATCAGAAGCCGTACCCACGCCTGCATCTACTAGCACAGGGATATTGGCATTAGCGATAATGATTTGTAGATTCCAAGGATTCAAAATACCCATACCTGAGCCAATCAATGAAGCAAGCGGCATCACCGCACAACAACCAATTTCTTCTAGTTGTTTAGCAATAATCGGATCATCTGAGCAATACACCATCACATCAAAACCATCTTTTACCAGCACTTTTGCGGCAGCAATGGTTTCTATCATGTTCGGATACAACGTATTCGGATCCCCTAATACTTCCAGTTTGACGAGCTTATGACCATCTAAAAGCTCTCGCGCTAAGCGCAAAGTACGAACCGCCTCATCGGCTGAATAGCAGCCAGCAGTATTGGGTAAATAAGTAAACTCTTCAGGCGGTAAAAAATCTAATAGCGATGGTTCGCCAGCCGTTTGGCCTATATTCGTGCGACGAATAGCTACAGTAATAATCTCCGCGCCGCTGGCGTCAATCGCAGCACGTGTTTGGGCGAAATCTTGATATTTACCTGTGCCTACTAAGAGGCGAGACCCATAAGTTTTATCTGCAATTTTTAATAAATCTGACAACTTTTTTATCCTTTAATCCCTAAAACCTGCGCTAAATTCGTGGCCTTTATTGACCTATGCTTAATTAACCACCACCGACTGCACCGACAATTTCCAGCTTATCACCATCTTCCAATTGGGTTTGTTCAAACTGGCTACGCGGCACAATTTCACCATTGCATTCAATCGCTAACCGTTTTCCTTCTAAATCAAGCATTGTGACCAGACTCGCCACGCTGAAAATTTCAGCATCAAAATTACGTGGTTTACCATTAATAGTCAATTGTATGGTGCGCTGCATGGTGTGATATTAAGCCAAGAAGTTAAAGTTTAAACAAAATGAAATGATTAAATGAAATAAATTCATTCTAAAACATCATTTTACGAAAATACTAGGGTGTTTAGCAAACGCTATCTCATTTAAATATTGTTTATTCCAAATCTATAAATGTCATCCAAAATTAAGTTAACACGTTTAAGTGAGCACCACTAAGACTTTAGGAATAAATTAATGTAGTAGTTAATTTAATCTTAATGGTATTCATTAGGAATTTTTTATACTAGAATTACTCTCAATTCTAACCGAGACAAAATTTCGGGGAATTTAACTCCCAAAAGGAAAATATTATGCAAGCCACAGCACGTAAAGTTTCACCCTCAACTATTATTGATTCAGCACCAGCCCTTGATGATATTACACAGAGTCATCTAACCAACCACTCAATGCCGACTTCACTCAATGAGCAAGCTAGGGTTTCAGCCTTAGGCTCAGAAACTGCAACGCAAAAACCTGCTATTTTAAAAGCAAAAAAAGAAAATGATTTAGCACGACTGTTAGCAGCGTATGGTGATTGTGTTTAAACTAAATTAAGTTTTATGTAGATTATTTTTATCGCTGATAAATTATCAGCTAAAAAACGGGTTAAGCTGTTATTACTTATCAATATTTACATTGAGTGTTTGCTATGTCTAATATGACAGAAATCCATGCGGCTGTTCAGTTGCACCACAATCCACAAGACTTTTCTGATCGCGTAGCGCTGGCAATTACCAAAGCATTACGCTATCTTGCCGACACTTTTTTCGCGCATCGTTACGGTCACAGGGCAGTAGTACTGGAAACCATAGCTGCGGTACAAGGCATGGTGGGGGGTGCATTACAGCATTTAAGAGCATTGCGACGCATGCAGTCGGATCATGGGTGGATACGTAAACTATTGGACGAAGCCGAAAATGAACGCATGCATTTGATGACATTTATTGAAATTGCCCAGCCCAGTTGGTTGGAGCGGATGTTAATCGTCATCGTACAAGGGGTGTTTTATAACTTATTTTTTCT
>JBDSHU010000109.1:0-5249 GCA_039918335.1 Methylotenera sp.
GTTTTAAGCATGATACAAACTGTATGAGTTCACCTTCCCGCCGAATCAAAAAATGTGATGAAACTTTACGCGTATAAATTTCTGCGTAGTAAGGATGTTCATCTGGATTAAGTTGATTGGTAAATAATTCAATAATGCCAGCGCCACCGTACTGGTTGGGCGGTAGGCTGATGTTATGAATGACAATCAGGCTAATATCAGCTGGTGCGGGGTTTTCAAAAGCTAGATTTTCAGAAGCAAATTTACTAGTTAACGCTGGGCGGTCGTCAAAATTGGGAGACGATATTAACCGTACATTTTCTACAAACCCTGCATCATTAATCACATAAGTTTTCATATCAGCTAATTTTATGCGAAATTGTAGATAAATATTCGAGTAATCCGATAAAATCATGAACTGATCAATAATTACTTAAATTATTTTGGTAATTTAATGGTGTGTATTGTTTAAAGTTTTAATTTACTTGGTTAGTTTATAAAATTTAAGGAAAAGCCTAAATGGTATTTTTACAGCTGTTTGTCATGTTGATTCTGATTTTAATCGCAGCGGAAGTGTTTACCAATGCACTAGAGCACTTGGGCGAAAAACTCAAAATTTCAGAAGGCGTTACAGGTTCATTGTTTGCAGCGGTAGGTACAGCATTACCTGAAACATCAGTGCCATTACTGGCATTGCTTGCAGGTACGCAAAATATGGAGACCAATCATGAAATTGGTGTGGGTGCGATTTTAGGTGCACCATTAATGTTAGCCACACTTTCTATTTCTTTAATGGCAATCTCTGTTTGGAAAAGTCGCGGTACACAAGGTAATTTAAGACCAGAACGCACCGGCTTAATACGTGACCTTAACTTTTTCATCGTGGCTTTCGGCTTTGCTGCAATTGCAATGTACATACCGCATGAGCAAGTCGCTGTGCGTTATGGGATCGGTTTTTGCATGGTAATGATTTACTTTATTTACGTGATGATGACAATTCGGGCTTCAAAAGCACTGGTAGAAGAGGGTCACGCAACTGAGGCAGGTAGTGCCATGTTCTTATGTAAAGCGGGCTTGCCTAATAATATGGTGGTGATTGTAATACAGTTGATATTAGGCTTGGCTTTACTAATTGCCGGTGCTAAAGGCTTTATTGACGGCGTTGAAGAGGCCGCCGAAATAATTGGCATCACAGCGCTATTATTATCTTTACTGATTATTCCTATCGCTACCGAATTACCTGAAAAAGTGAACAGTATCTTGTGGATACGTAAAGGCAAAGATACCTTGGCCTTTGGTAACATTACTGGTGCGATGGTGTTTCAAGGCACGTTGTTACCTGCAATCGGTATTATGCTTACACCTTGGGAGCCACGCATCGAGGTGGTATTAGGTATCGGCATGACATTGATGGCTGCAATTTGGCTACGTTATTTAATGGCAAAAGGTGGCCTTAAAGTGTGGCATTTGTTGGTAAATGGTGCGATGTATATTACTTATTTGGCATTGGTTTTAAGCTAAAGTAACATCCAGTAAAACGAGCGCTAAGTTCAATTTTGAGGCTCATGATGTTGCAAATCATCATCTTGAGTCTCATTATCCAAATCTAAATCTACATCATCTTTAGCTAAGCCAAGTTTAGCGAGTCGATAACGCAGAGTACGAAAGCTAATCCCTAGTAATTTAGCCGCAGCGGTTTTGTTATTATTTGCCGTATCCAAAGCCTTAATAATGGCTCTTTTTTCAATATCTTCTAAATATTCTGATAAGCTGATTTCCGATGTCTGGTCTAAGTCAAACGATGGCTTTTGTATAGTATTGGCTTTAAGTCCATCTTCAACCATCAAATCATCAATAGTGATTTTTACGCCATCACACATTGCCAAAGCCCGTTCCAGCATGTTTTCAAGCTCGCGTACATTACCAGGAAACTGCAATTTTTTGATGTAAGCTTGAGCGTTGCGATCAATCTCAGGCTTAGCAATACTCATGTGATTGCATAGTTTTGCCAGCAACATATCTGCAAGCATCGGAATGTCACCGGGGCGATCACGCAATGCTGGCATTTTGAGCTGAATCACATTCAGTCGATAATACAGATCCTGTCTAAATAGACCAGCATCCATCATTTCACTCAGATTTTTATGCGTGGCGCTAATAATACGTACATCCACTGTTTCTTCTGCCGTACCGCCCACCATGCGTACTTTTTTCTCTTGTATGGCGCGTAGTAATTTGACTTGCATCGCGAGTGGTAAATCAGCAACTTCGTCCAAAAATAAAGTGCCACCACTAGCGGCTTGAAACATGCCTTCTTTATCTTGATTAGCGCCAGTAAATGCCCCTTTTTTATAGCCAAAAAACTCACTTTCCATCAAGTTTTCAGGAATCGCACCACAATTCACGGCAATAAAAGCACCATCAACGCGCGAGCTATTGTTATGAATCAACTTTGCGGCTAACTCCTTACCGCTGCCTGATTCCCCACTGATATAGACGGGTGCTTGACTGCGTGCCAGCTTGGTAATCATATTGCGTACGTAGGTAATCGCTTCAGAGTTACCTACCATTTCTAACGTATTCGGCTTTCTGGTACTGGCCTGTGTCGAAAGTTTAAGTGCAAACTCAACTAAAGGTCTTAATTGCTTTAATGAAATTGGCTTGGTTAAATAATCGAACGCACCAGCCTTAAGTGCAGATACTGCGTTTTCAGCACTTGCATGTGCAGTAATAACTGCAATCGGCAACCCAGCATGAAACTCGCTAATATGCTTCACTAAATCTAAGCCTGTACCGGCAGGCATTTGCATATCAGTCAGGCATAGTGCGTATGAGCGCTGCTTGAGTAAAATTTTAGCTTCTTCAATGTTGCAAGCACTGTAAGTTTCAATATCCATGCGCTCTAGCGTCATTGTGAGCAGTTCGCGAATATCTGTTTCATCGTCCACAATTAAGCAGGTTAGTTTTTGGCTCATGCGCTATTATGCCTTTTTAAACTAAGAATAAACGCGCTACCTACGGGTAATGCTTGATATTGCAGATTTGCCCCATTCGCTTCGGCTAATTCGCGTGAAATATAGAGTCCTAAACCATTGCCAGTCGTCTTGGTCGTAAAAAACGGTTCAAATAACCTAGCTCGATATTGTTCTGTTACGCCGCTTCCATCATCACTTATTTCAATGTTTATTCCATTTATATCCACGCCATTGAGTGCTACGCAATTTAAACCTAAGCTGCCAGCTTGTTTTTGACTATGCTCCCAGCCGTTTTTACAAAGATTCCATAAGATTTGCGTTAAATGGCGATGGTCAAAAGAGGTGTAATATTCAGCTAAACATGGCTTGAATTGAAAGTGTGTCGTCGGTATTTTTTCAATGGAACAAAATTGCGTATAAAAATCCGCTAAAAATTGCTGCAGGTCAATTTTCTCTTTTTGAGTACGATCACGACGATTAAGCTCCAGTACATCTTTGATAATTTGGTCTATGCGGCCAATATTACTCGCGATGATTTCTAGGATTCGCTGAGTGGGTTGCGATAATTGCTCCTCTTCTTGCAATAATTGGTTGGCATGACTAATTGCACTGAGAGGATTGCGAATTTCATGTGCAATATTAGCGGTTAATCTTCCTAGCGCCGCTAATTTTGCCTGTTGTGCTGTCGATTGAATCTGGCTCCAGTCCTGAATGAAGATGACTGCACCTGAGCTACGAGAGTCGCTGATGGGCTTGAATCTAAGTTTTAATTCTCGCCCAGCAATTGAGACGATTAAATTTTGATTAAGCTCATCACCTTTTACCCAATTGCTAAATATACTAGCGATACTCGGTGCATTATTGATTAAACTAAGAATTTCAGTGTTATCGGGGGATAAAAGTAGTAAAGACTCCGCCTGTAAGTTGCGATGACGGATATTCAGGTCTTTATCTACCACAATGACACCATCTTGCATCTCTTGGGTAATGAGTGCATTTACTTGCGCTAAGTTTTCAAGATCCAACCCTCGTGCGGAAGCCAATTCCTCACTACGCAACATACGTTCGGCTAAAGTATATGCAAGCCAAGCGGTTGCAAAGCAACTCAAACTCAACATGACAGATTGAGTGTAGCTAGTGACTGCCAAATCACCCAGGAAAATTTGATAACTCTGTTCCAGAAGCAAGCCGATCGTAGCAACTGCGGCATAAAATAAGGCTAGTCGCCCATTACTCACTAGGCTGGCCGTTACAATAATGATGATTAGTAATAAACCTAAGCCACTACCGATGCCGCCTGCGGCATACATAAATAAAATGATAAAAACAATATCTGCGATGATTTGTAACGGTAGAAAAAAGCGCGGCGTATTTTCTAATGGGCTACTCAGCAATATTAATATGCTGAATATGAGGTAAATCACCGATAATTTTAAAAACAGTGGTGAATAATCGTTAAGTTCTGCATGTTCTTTACTCACATAAAGATAGGAAAAAATAAAAACAAGACTTAAGAGAAAGCGAAAAACATTCAGTATGTTAATCGCACGCGTTTGCAGAGGCGCGTTGTTCGAACGTGCAAAATTTTGATAAGCATTGATAGGGAAATTTAACAGGCTCATTTTTTCTCTATATGCGCCTTGCTGCAATAAAAATTGCCATCCACTAAAAAAGCTTCAGACCTGGGCAAATGCACTGCGCATTTGCTGCATTGCACCATATTCTCAATGTTTTCATTATCTATAGTATTTTCAGGTTCTTTTGCCACAGCTTGGTCTGAGCCGTTTTTTGGCAGGTTGGATTTTCCAAAGTTGCGTTTGAAAAAATAAATCACCAACCAAATTACTAATCCTAAAAAAATTAGTCTCCACATGATTATCTACTCAATAATTTAATTGATATGATTGTAACTAAAGCTGAGCCTAGCGCAAAATGTAAACCCTTAGTTGAAAATATAAACCTGATATAATTTGATTATTCGGCAATTCTCCGTCAGTTAACGACAACTAACCAATGCTTAGATAGTCCACATGAATATTCATTCAATCAAAAATGGCAGTAAAGTATGCACATAATGGTTAATCTCAAATAATGGCAACAGGCAAAGAACTTGCAGATTTTCTGGAATCTGTCGAGCGTCGCGCATTTAAGCAAACTACTTATGCGGTGCGGGATGATCATGCCGCGCTTGATATCGTGCAAGATGCCATGATGAAACTCGCTGAAAAATATGGTGATAAACCTGCTGCTGAATTCCCTATGCTGTTTCAGCGTATTTTGCAAAATACCATGCGG
>JBDSHU010000110.1:0-7333 GCA_039918335.1 Methylotenera sp.
GATGTGAATGGGAATATTGCTACATTCCCGACTTCGGAAAATAGTCACCTCAATGGCATACTGGATGTTTCTATCGTACCTGCGCGAGGCAGTGATGCAATTAATCATCAAGCGCAAAAGTTGGCGATTATGGTCGCTGAAAAGCTGGATTACACTGGTGTGATCGGGGTTGAGTTTTTTGTGTGCAATAACGAATTATTAGTCAATGAAATGGCGCCAAGACCACATAACTCGGGTCATTACACTATTGATGCGTGCATCACTAATCAGTTTGAGCAACAAGTGCGCGTCATGACCGGCTTGCCGCTAGGCAGTAGTCGACAACACAGCCCAGCGGTGATGGTAAATATACTGGGTGATATTTGGCCGGATGATACTAACAAGACAAGTGAGCCGGCTTGGCAAAATGCCTTGAATAACCCGCTGCTTAAAATGCATCTATATGGTAAACAGCAAGCGCGCTCAGGTCGTAAAATGGGGCACTTTACTATTATCAATGCAAGTCGTGATGAGGCGATTAAACAAGCGATGCAAGTACGTGCTGAATTAAATATAGATAATTAATGTACTTAAGCTGCTTGCAAGTAGTTTAACAAGTGTAGAAAGCCTAATTCAAAAAATCTAATTTAAAATAGATAATAAAAAAGCCGAACATCAGTTCGGCTTTTTTATTATATGTTACTTAAAGCTTAGCGTTACGCCATCGCCTTAATCGCTGCATTTAAGCGGCTTTTATGACGTGATGCTTTATTTTTATGAATGATTTGTTTGTCCGCAATGCGGTCAATCACGCTTACGTTTTCACTGTAAGCAGCTGTAGCTGCGGCTTTATCGCCACCTTCTACTGCTTTAATAATTTTTTTAATCGCTGTACGCAAAGTAGAACGCAAACTTGCATTGTGTGCACGTTGCTTAACTGCTTGACGAGCACGTTTTCTTGCTTGTGCGGTATTTGCCATCTGTGTTTTTCCTAAAAGCTATTCAAAATACGAAGCCCATAACTATAGCTATTTTATAAATAATTTGCAAGTTTTAATCAAGCAATTATCGTGAGTAGTTATCGCTCGATAACGGCTTGCATGTTAAAATCATGCAATATGTTGTTAATAAACCAAATTCCTACCTATTTTTTCAACTTACTGTTGTTAAATAATCACGCATGAATCTACTAAAAGCTTTAGCCAAGGTTGGCAGTATGACCTTTGTCTCACGTATATTAGGTTTTGTGCGCGATACGCTCATTGCCCGTGTATTTGGGGCGGGCATGTTGAGTGATGCTTTTATTGTAGCATTTAAAATTCCTAATTTACTGCGTCGCGTTTCAGCCGAAGGAGCGTTCAGCCAAGCCTTCGTGCCTATTCTGGCTGAATACAAAAGCCAGCGCAGCTTTGAAGAAACGCATAGTTTGATTAACCGCGTGGCTACCTGGCTAGGGTTGATTCTAGTGGCCGTGACTTTGCTTGGTATGCTGGCTGCGCCTTGGATAGTCACTTTGATTGCGCCAGGCTTTAGAACAGACCTTGCCAAAATGCAGCTCACAATTGAATTGCTACGCATTACTTTCCCGTATATTTTCTTTATATCTCTGGTTTCTATGGCGGGTGGCGTGCTTAATATCTATAACAAATTTGGTATTCCGGCATTTACCCCAGTATGGCTCAATGTTTCTATGATTGCTGCGATTTTGTTTTTTGCAGATTATTTTGCTGAGCCAATTAAAGTGCTGGCTTGGGCAGTATTTGTCGGTGGCTTTTTACAACTCATGTTTCAGATACCATTTTTAAAGCAAATCGGTTTGCTGCCTACATTTGAAATCAAGCGCGATGACGAAGGCGTCTGGCGGATTTTGAAACTCATGGGTCCCGCCGTGCTGGGGGTTTCTGTGGCACAAATTTCTTTGATCATTAACACGATCTTCGCTTCATTTTTAGCGACCGGTAGCGTTAGCTGGCTGTATTACGCAGATAGATTAATGGAATTCCCTACGGGTGTATTAGGGGTTGCATTGGGGACCATATTATTGCCTAGTCTATCGAAGGCTTATGCAGGTAGAGATGATGGTGAGTATTCGCAATTACTGGATTGGGGCTTGCGGTTAACCTTTATTCTGGCGGCGCCGGCGGCTGTGGCTTTAGCTGTATTAGCAGCGCCTTTGGTAATCGCTTTGTTTCATTATGGAAAATTCACCGGGCATGATGTGTTAATGACACAGCAGGCGTTGGTTGCTTATAGTCTTGGCTTGTTAGGGCTAATTTTAGTTAAAATCTTAGCGCCGGGATTTTATGCAAGGCAAAATATTAAAACACCTGTTAAGGTCGCGATATTTACTTTGGTCATTACACAATTGATGAATGTGATTTTTGTATTTGTACTGGATTTAAAACATGCTGGTTTAGCGCTTGCTATCGGTTTAGCCGCTTGTATTAACGCTGCCCTGCTGTATTATCATTTGCGTAAAGCCAATGTTTATCAACCGCAGCCTGGATGGTTAATCTTTATGTTCAAACTGTTCGTTGCATTGAGTGTGATGGGCGTTGCCCTGTATTTCGCAATGGGCGATACCAATGCGTGGTTAAGTTTCAGTTTGATGAAGCGCCTAATTTATATTACCGGCTTAGTCGTATTAGGCGGAGTGACTTATTTTGCAGCGTTAATGGCGCTAGGTTTTAGGCCGCGCGATTACATTCGTAGAGTAAAAAGCTGATGCAAGTTTTTCGCCATCTTCCAAAGACATTACAACAGCCATGTGCACTCACGATAGGCAATTTTGATGGCATGCATCTGGGCCATCAGGCACTATTGAAGAAGCTGATTGAAAATGCGCAAGCACTCAATTTAACATCAGCAGCAATGACGTTTGAGCCTCATCCGCGTGAGTTTTTTGCACCAGAAACTGCGCCCCCTCGGCTATGTTCCCTGCGTGAAAAGCTGGAGCATTTTGAAGAAGCCGGCGTTGAAAAAGTATATGTCTGTCGTTTTAGTCGTGGCTTTGCTAAAGTGACCGCAGATGAATTTATGCAAAATATTCTGCGTGAGTCACTCAATGCACAAGCTATTTTAGTGGGTGAAGACTTTCGATTCGGAGCAATGCGCACCGGGACGATTGTCGATTTTATCAATGCAAAATTTAATTTGATTAGTCTGCCCCAAGTGAATTTGCCTAGATCAAATTCAGATAATGCCCGTGTATCCAGCACGCGGGTGCGAGAGGCTTTGGCGGCTGGATATTTGCAAGAAGCATCTAATTTATTAGGTCGTCCTTACAGTATCAGTGGCAAAGTCGTACATGGCGCCAAGCGTGGTCGGCAACTTGGCTTTCCTACAGCCAATGTGCATATGCGACATGAACGTCCCGCCTTGACTGGCGTTTATGCAGTAAAATTAGACGGGTTGAATGGTGTGGCAAATTTGGGCGTACGCCCAACGATTGCGGGCATCCCTAAACTTTCGTTAGAAGTGCATGTGCTTGATTTTAATGGCGATTTATATGGTAAGCATGTGCATGTGGCTTTTTTGCATAAAATACGCGACGAAATGAAATTTGCAAGTTTAGATGCGTTAAAAGCGCAAATCGCTATAGATGTGATCGCAGCTAGAAATTTTTTCCAGCAATAAATTAAAGAAACTTAATTAAAACTACGTATTTAAAATACGTTCAGAAATAAATCATGACCGAAAACGTTAATAAAGAACAAAATAAATACAAATTAAATCTGCCTGAAACCACGTTTCCTATGCGTGGAGATTTAGCTAAGCGCGAGCCTGCCTGGTTAAAACAATGGCAAGATAAAAAACTTTACGAGCGTATTCGCCAATCACGTAAAGGCGCCAAAAAGTTCATCCTGCATGATGGCCCTCCGTATGCGAACGGCGATATTCACATCGGTCATGCCGTTAATAAAATCTTAAAAGACATCATCGTTAAATCCAAAACCATGAGTGGTTTTGATGCGCCTTATGTGCCAGGCTGGGATTGCCACGGCTTGCCGATTGAGTTGGTGGTTGAAAAAAATCACGGTAAAAATATTGATCCTGCTAAATTTCGTGAGTTGTGCCGTGAATATGCAGCTGAACAAGTGGCGCGCCAAAAGAAAGACTTTATCCGCTTAGGCGTGTTAGGTGATTGGGATAATCCTTATCTGACAATGGATTTCAAAACTGAGGCCGATATCATGCGTGCTTTAGGTGAAATCTATCAAAATGGCTATTTGTATCAAGGCAGCAAGCCTGTGCATTGGTGCGTAGACTGTGGTTCTGCACTGGCTGAGGCTGAGGTTGAGTATGAAGATGTAAACTCGCCTGCCATTGATGTGGGTTTCAAGGTGGTGGATAACGCTGCATTAAGCAAAGCATTTGATGTGGAAGTTACAGGCGATGCGTATGCCGTGATTTGGACAACAACACCTTGGACCTTACCAGCTAATCAGGCAGTGAGTGTGAATCCTAATTTAATTTATGGATTGGTCAAAACAGAAAAAAGATTTTTGATTTTATTGGCACGTGATAAGGCTGATTTGCCAGAAGGTTTGGATCACATTAATGCTTCTCCAGAAGAGCGCGAAGCATTAAATGACGATAATTTAAAACAAAAATATGGAATGAATGAATGGCAGCTTGTGGCTTTCGCAAAAGGAAGTTTACTGGAGCACTTGAAACTTAACCATCCTTTTGATAATCGCCAAGTACCTATCATTTGTGGAGACCACGTTACAACTGACGCTGGTACGGGCTTAGTGCATACCGCAGCTGCACACGGTAATGACGACTGGCTTGTGATGAAAGCCAATTTTCCAAATGAAAAGCCACGTATTTTAATGGGTGGAGATGGCAAATTCTTTAATAGTGATTTGGTGGAATTTGAAGCGATCCGCGGATTAACAAGACAAGAAGCAAATAAAGTGATTCTTGCGAAAATGCAAGAAAGCGGAAATTTATTTGCAAACGTGCGTTTAAATCACAGTTTTCCTCATTGCTGGCGTCATAAAACGCCATTGATGCAATTGGCCACCCATCAGTGGTTCATCGGCATGAATGCAAAAGATGCTGCAGGTACAAGTTTGCGTGAACATGCCAATAAAGCAGTTGATGAAACGGAGTTTTTCCCAAGCTGGGGTCGTGCGCGTCTGGAAGCAATGATTAAAAATCGCCCTGATTGGTGCGTATCGCGCCAGCGTAACTGGGGCGTGCCGATGCCGTTTTTTGTGCATAAAGAAACGGGTGAGCCGCATCCTGATACTGCTCGATTATTGGAAGTAGCCGCTCAATTGGTTGAAAAAACAGGTGTTGAGGCATGGTTTAGCTTAGATGGTGCTGAATTTCTAGCGCAACATGCACCTGAAAATGCAGCAGAATACAAAAAAGTCACCTATACATTGGATGTTTGGTTTGATTCTGGCGCAACGCATGCGGCGGTATTAAAACGTCGCCCAGAGTTGCAGTTTCCTGCAGATTTGTATTTAGAAGGTTCAGATCAACATAGAGGCTGGTTTCAGTCCAGCTTGCTTACCGGTTGTGCAATTGATGACTGTGCGCCATATGAAGCTTTGTTGACCCACGGTTTTGTGGTGGATGGTTCTGGCCACAAAATGAGCAAGTCCAAAGGTAATGTAGTCGCACCGCAAAAGGTCATGGATACTTACGGTGCAGATATTCTGCGTTTGTGGACAGCCTCAACTGACTATTCTGGCGAACTGACGATTTCAGACGAAATCTTGAAACGCGTCGCAGAAAGTTATCGCCGTATTCGTAATACGATGAAGTTTTTATTAGCGAATATTGCTGATTTTGATGCGAACAAAGATTTACTGCCAGTGAGCGAATGGTTAGAAATCGACCAGTACGCGCTGCACTTAACAGAAAAGCTGCAAACAGAAGTGCTGGCAGATTATGACCGTTATGAATTCCATTTAGCGGTGCAGAAATTCGTGAGCTTCTGTTCAGAAGATTTAGGTGGTTTTTATTTAGATATTCTTAAAGATAGGCTTTATACAGCAGGTGAAAACTCACATGCACGACGTGCGGCACAAAGTGCGCTGCATCATATTACACATTGCATGATGCGTTTGATGGCACCTATTTTGAGCTTCACTGCCAATGAGATTTGGCAGACTTTAGGATTGGATGCTAATAAAACAGTCTTTGAAGATGTTTGGTATGTGCTTCCCGAGCATGGCATGAATGCTGAACGTCTTGAAGCATGGGAAACGATAATTAACGCACGTGGTCAAGCAGCGAAGGAAATTGAATTGTTGCGTGCTGCAGGCCAAGTGGGGTCGTCGTTGCAAGCAGAATTATCATTCTATGCAACTGACAAAGGGTTTAGTGCCATGAGTAGCCTAGCAGATGATTTACGTTTTGCGATGATTACTTCTAGCGCCAAGGTGTACAAAGTGGCCACTGACGCTGAGCAAAAAATTGCAGTGACGCCAAGTACGCACATTAAATGCGACCGTTGTTGGCATTACCGTGCTGATGTTGGTGCGCATACAGAGCATCCAAGTATTTGCGGGCGTTGTGTAAGCAACTTGTTTGGTAAAGGTGAGGTGCGTAAATATGCTTAATGCACTAGAGCGCCAGAAATTTGTCATTCCGTGCTTGACATGGAATCTAGAGGCTTTGAAGACATTGGATGCCGTTCTTCAACGGCATGACAAGGCGGTTTAGTATGTCATCTATGTCTCGTTGGTTCTTTATTAGCGTAATTGTTGTTGCGTTGGATTTATTTACTAAGTACTTAGTACAAAACGCATTTCAATATGGTGAACATCTCACTATCACCAGTTTTTTTGATTTGGTGCGCTATCACAATGAAGGTGCGGCTTTTAGTTTTTTAGCCAATGCAGGCGGTTGGCAAAAGTGGTTTTTTAGCGGTGTGTCCATGGTGGCGATTGTCGTGATCACTTATTTGATTCGCAAACATCACAATGAGAAACTTTTTTGCTTAGGTTTGGCCTTAGTACTAGGTGGTGCAATCGGTAATTTATATGACCGTATGACCTTGGGTTACGTAGTGGATTTTCTGTATTTCCATTATCAGGGTTTTGCTTGGCCAGCTTTTAATGTGGCAGATAGCGCAATTTGTGTAGGTGTAGCCTTGTTATTACTGGATAGTTTTAAAAAGCCTCAGTCATAGAGGTCAAACTATAAGTTAGAACAGTTTGCTAGTAGCGTAAAACGCGAGGAGAATGCTTTGCCAGATTGGAAAAAACTCATCGCAAGTAAAATTGCCGTAGCACATCGTGGCTCAGCGCCGGGTAAAATCAATATCAACACCCGTATTCCTGCAGGACAAACCGAAGTTAAGAATTTCCCCGTGCTTGATATGGGCATTAAG
>JBDSHU010000111.1:0-4805 GCA_039918335.1 Methylotenera sp.
CTGTTCGCCGTGTTGCCAGTGGCGAGATTTTTGTCGCCGGCATCAGTATGAGCGGTGAATCGAAACCTGATCTATCTAACTGGTTATTAAGACAATCCAAAGTGGCAGTCATGAATGCCAAGGTGATATGGCTAGATGAAATGCTTAAGACATCTGCGCTAAATAGCGCCACCGAAGCCGAAAGCACACCAGCTTTAACACTAGATAAACTTAACCTGGAGATCTATAGCCCGCCATGGAAAAGCTTAATTAAATATCACCACATCACACTAGACACCATCCCTTCTGTGGGCACTTATCATCCGATTAGTATCAGCGGTAACGTTTATGGAAATGACGTAAGTCAAGCAGATGAATGGCGTGGCGACTTAACCTTGCAAGTGAAAAATGCAAATATTGCGGCATTCAAACCATGGTTAAGTGTTTTCCCTATGTTTGACACTCTCATTTTAGGGCAACCCGTTGAATTGCAATCTGGCGTAGCTAGCACTAAAACAGTCATTAATTTTGCTGATCGCCAAGTTAAATCTGTTAATAGTGAAATCGCTTTAAACCAAGTACAAATGCAGATTAAAGACCATGTTGAGCCTATTGTATTTAATAAGCTCACTGGGAAATTTAACTGGAAAAACTTGAGTGTGAATCAAGCAATTAGTTTTAATAAAATCACTGCTGGTCATGCATTCAGTATCAATGACTTAACAGTGAGTACTGACAACGGCTTAAATTTGCAAGACGCTACTGCAATCTATATAGATGCTACAAGTAAAGGCAAGCCACGTCATCAAACCCTGAACCTAGCACTCACCCATATCAACTTAGCCTCGCTTAAGCCATTTTTGGCACAACTACCGCTACCTGTAAATGTATCCCAACATATCAGCGGTTTATCACCTACGGGGAATCTTGATGACTTTGTATTGAAATGGGAAGGTAATCCAGCATCGACTACCAACTATCAATTAAGTACAAAATTTAGTGGCTTAGGTATTAAAAGCTATGAAAAAATACCAGGTTTTAGTAACTTAACTGGCATGATTAAGGCCGACCAAAAAACCGGCAAACTGACACTGGCCTCGCAAAATGCAAAGCTGGATGTTAAAGAGATATTACGCTGGCCAATTCCTGCTGATAAGTTGGCAGGCGATATTCGCTGGGATATAGCAGATCAACACAGCATAGCAAAAAGAACCACCATCAAAATCAGTAATCTGAGCATCAGCAGCCCGCATTTATATGGCGCTGTTAATGCCACTTACACGCTAGATAGTATTAAAGGCGATGCGATTGATTTAACAGGGAAATTTAACCATGGCGAAGCTAAATATGCGCCATTTTATTATCCCATTATGCTCGGTGAAAACACACTGCATTGGCTAGACACATCCATACACGGGGGGCGTGCTGATGACATTCACCTCATTGTTAAGGGCCGTTTAGCAGATTTTCCCTTTGTTGATCGCTATAATCGTTTACACAATAAATTAGGGCTATTCAGAGTAACCGCAAAAGTCAGCAATAGCTTGCTGGAATACGGTGAAGGCTGGCCGAAGATTGAAGATTTAGGGATTAACTTGCTCTTTGAAGGTAAACGTATGGAGCTTAACTCCACCGGGGGCCATATATTGGGCAACCAAATTGTTAAGAGTAAAACCACTATTGCACAACTCGATGCCGACGATCCAATACTCAACGTTGTGGGGGAACTTAAAGGACCCGTCGTTGAAGGTATTAATTTTGTGAACAACAGCCCTGTGAGGGAACTTACACAGGGCTTCACCGATGACCTGAAAACCAGTGGCTTAGGCAATTTGAGTTTGGGCTTAAAAATACCACTAAACGAAATCGAAAGATCCCAATATAAAGGGGCGTATCTCATTACCAATGGCGCCATGCAAAGCGATGATATCCCTGCTTTAAGCCGCATTAACGGCTTATTAGAATTTACTGAAAATAGCTTGTCTGCAAAAAACATCAAAGCCAGCGCATTTGGTGCTCCGCTTATATTTAATCTAGCTTCAGGTAAAGATAAAGTCATTCGTGTTGCTGCAAAAGGCAAGCTCACTGACGATGCACTTAAACAAATCTTTACTACGCAAAACATGAGCAAAGGGACTAATTACATCAGTGGTAGTGCTGATTGGCTGGGTGATATCACTATTCAAAAACCGCTTGTTAACATTAATGTACGGTCAGATTTAATGGGTATCACTTCACACCTGCCAGCCCCATTTACCAAGGCCGCAAGCGACCGCTGGAATTTGCTGATTGAAAAAAAACAAGATGACGCCACAGATACAATTACGGTGAGTTTAGGAAATAAGCTTGCTGCAAAAATATCACATAGTATTGAAAATGGTAAATTATTACTGAGCCGTGCAACTATTCGTTTGAATGCCGATGCGGTTAATAGCGGAATTAGCAATGCTAGCGAATTAAATACCAATACCGACTCCACGAAACTCAAAGGTATACAAGTTTTTGGTAACTTAGATTATCTTGACGGAGATGCATGGCGTAATGTGATGGCCGACTTTTCCAATGTATCAAAACCCGGCACTGAAAATTTAGAGTCATCTTTACCAATTCAAAAAATCGCGCTTAAAATCAATACACTGGATATATTCGATAGACGCATCAACCAGCTAAAGATCTCCAATAAGTCAGATAAAGATGGTTTGCGCGCCAATATACAAAGCCGTGAAATCTCGGGCGACTTGCAATGGCTCAATCAAAATAATGGCAAACTGATTGCTCATTTAACACATTTATCCATTCCTGATGCATCGCCCGCTCGAATGACAGCAGCAACGTCAAATACAACAGAGGCAAATACTAACAATTCAGTTAAGCTGAATCAAATCTATCCTGCACTTGATATTACAGCCGATAGTTTTGAATTCAATAAGAAAAAATTAGGTGCATTGACCTTAGTTGCCTTCCCTGAAGATGACAACTGGAGTATACAAAAATTTAAACTAAGTAATCCGGAAAGCACATTGAATGCAGATGGTATATGGAATAAATGGGTGCGTAATCCTAATACCCGTTTCAATATCAATTGGGACATTCAAAATCTGGGTAAAACGCTGGAGCGTTTTGGCTACCCGGATACCATTAAAGGTGGATCTGGCGAACTGGCAGGCCAACTTAACTGGGTAGGTAGTCCTCACGAATTTGACACTTTAGCCCTCAATGGCAATCTGCAGTTTGATGTGCGTAAAGGTGAGATTCTAAAAGTACAGCCTGGGGTTGGCCGTTTATTAGGCTTACTTAGCTTACAAAGTTTGCCTAGACGGTTAAGTTTAGACTTCCGTGATTTATTCAGTAATGGCTTTGCTTTTGATAAAATAAGCGCGACAGTAAAAATCGACCGTGGGGTGATGATGAGCGATAATTTTTCCATGACAGGCCCAGCTGCCGATGTCACGATTAAAGGCGAGACGAATCTGCAGAAAGAAACACAGCAATTATTCGTTAAAGTGATGCCGCATATTAGCGATAGTATTTCATTAGCTGCATTGGCTGGCGGCCCATTAGTGGGCGCTGTCGCATTTTTAGCGCAAAAAATACTGAAGGACCCATTAAATAAAATTATCTCGACCGAATATGAAATTGCCGGTACTTGGGATAACCCGCATGAGGTTAAAGATAGGAATCAGGAAAGCAGCACTGGATCACCGTTAAATTAACGGCAAAACTTTAAAGATAATCAGTACAAACAAAGTATTTACTTAGCAAAATATTGGATCACTTATGGCTATTACTTCCCGCTTAAAAACAACTAAATCTAAACTGCTCAATCAAGATGACAATAAAGGCATTATAAAGATTGCTGCCATCCAAATGGCTTCAGGCCCCTATGTAAGTGCTAACTTAAGTGAGGCAGAGCGTCTGATTGAAATTGCAGTGAACCAAGGTGCCAAACTGATAGTACTGCCTGAATACTTTGCCATTATGGGATTAAAAGATACCGATAAAGTAGCGGTTGGTGAAGAAGAAGGTAAAGGCCAGATTCAGAATTTTCTTAGTAAAATTGCAAAAAAACATAAAATTTGGCTGATAGGCGGCTCTGTCCCTCTGAAAAGCAACTTCCCGAATAAGGTACGTAATAGCTGCCTTGTATATGATGATAAAGGTCATCTAGCGGCACGTTATGACAAAATCCATTTGTTCGGTCTGGATTTGGGCAATGAACATTATCATGAAGAAAATACCATAGAATCTGGCGATGCTATTAAAGTCGTCGAAACGCCATTTGGTAAAATTGGTTTATCCATTTGCTATGACTTACGCTTTCCTGAACTCTATCGGGCGATGGGACAGGTGGACATGATCGTTATTCCATCCGCGTTTACTGAAACTACAGGTAAGGCGCATTGGGAAAGTTTAATCCGCGCACGCGCCATTGAAAACTTGAGTTATGTCGTCGCAGCTGCACAAGGCGGCTATCATTTATCGGGTCGTGAAACGCATGGTAACAGCATGATTGTGGACCCATGGGGCGTGATTCTGGATCGCTTACCACGCGGCTCCGGGGTTGTTATTGCAACAATGAACCCCAACTATCAAACTAGCTTAAGAGAAAGTCTACCTGCGCTTAAACATAGAACCATTAAGATTGAAGCTAAGTAAGGTTATCGCCTAACCACTGGCATTCCTTAACTCCAAGGCAACCATATACATAAAATTAAGTCGTATGAATTAGGGATTTTACTTAATAGACGTCCTCAAGCTTAATGATATATTTAACTTATTAATTAGCATCATGTAATAAATTTAATCAGGTCATTCAAAAAATATGA
>JBDSHU010000112.1:0-5336 GCA_039918335.1 Methylotenera sp.
CATACAAAAGAACATCTCGCTGTACTTATCCCGTTTGAATCTGCCTTGATGTTAAACACGATTCGCTGGGAAAGCGAAATGAAACCAATGTCTGATTTAAAATTACCTCCTAAAGGCAAAACAGACTTAAAAACTAACGAACTCAAAATGGCCACTCAATTAATCGGAGAGATGACATCTTCTTGGAAAGCAGCCGATTTTAAGGATAAGTTCAGCAATACCATACTTAAACTCGTCAATCATAAAATTGAATTAGGTGAAACGGAAAAAGTAGAGCCTTTAGAAACTTTCAATAATGAAGAGGAAATGTCAAATGTAGTGGATTTAACTAATCTACTCATTCAAAGTTTAAAAAAGAATAAGGCAGTTTAAAAGCTGCACTTTTATTAAGATAGTTTTATATTTAACCTCAGGGCTCATTTTTTAGAGCCCCTCGGACATTCAGAAAAAAAAGACCACATTGTAAGAGAATTAATGCATATGCATCAGTATGCCAAGCCCAAACTATCCAGAGAAAATTACTCACGATGAAACTGTAAAATCCAATACTTCGCTTATATTTAGATTGAGAAGCCACCAACCATGCTGACAAAAGTGTCGTCATCATGGCTGGCCATTGCATCGCATTAATAAATGTATCGTACAAAATAATAATCTTTTACATGTGTTTTTTAACTTGCAGCTAACATTTATAAAAATTAATGTACATCGCTAATTTGAGCCCTAATCTCACCTTTGGGATTAGCTGCAGTGTGCAAATTTAAGTACCATTTTCCTTTCATCAAATCATTCTCCTCAGTAGCAGTTAGAATCGCGGTACCGATAATTGGACTGGCAAGATTACCTTCAATTGGAATCGTAGGTTCTGCGTTTTCACTAACAGTCGCAGGGCCGTGGAAATGTGCAGCCGTAATTGGGCCCGTTAATCCTTCATAGTTAATTGTCCAACGAAGCTCACGAATCTTTTTACTATATTCAAGATTAGCCTTTCCATTACCTTTACTATTCGTTGGAGGTACTTCTTTTTCTGCTGTCAAATCCGCGGTTAATTTAATTACATCAGAATTTTGTGACATTCCACACGCATTGATAAAAAATATACTTGATAAAAAAATCACAGCCATAAAATATTTTCGCAGATTAATCATGTCAGGCTCCTTAATTCTCCATAATGAGATATCTATTGATGTTACGGGATATGAATTTTCAGAGTCTGTACGTTAACTAACAAAGTTTATGTAATTAGTTTGATCAATTATTATGAGTCTTAGGAAGTTAAAGCGATTGTAATTCCACCAGCGTGGGAAAAAGTATGGACATGGGAAGAGTTGAGAGTTAAATCGACTAAAGCACGGCACTACCATCACATCTTTCAGAAAAACTAAACGGCTTATCAAGCGTTGTGTGACTTAATTTTGGTTCTATTATTGTGCACCAAGTCGTCATTTTTTCCAGTAACGATAAGGTTGCATGCGCAGGACTTGTGGATGGTAAGCGAACACAAGGAATGGAGTGATTAAGTGTTGGTATTACATGAGACATAAAACAACGTTCCGCCAAACTACCATTAAAGCAAATTAACTCAAGTTGGGGATGATGACGGAAAAATGACCTGAAATCGTTCGGCCTAATTGAAGTTAAGTTGATTGCATTATCTAAACTGCCTTCACGCTCACAGGAGTTTAATACATCCCACAACGCTATACCTGAAGCAATTAATGTGTCAAGGCGTTCAGTATAGGGTGCCTCTGGATTTAAACCCGTAAGTTCAGCCATAATTTTCCAAAACGCATTTTGTTTGTGTGCATAATATTGCTTGGCATTCAATGATTGAATGCCAGGCATACTGCCTAGAATCAATATTTTTGCGGAATAATGTGCAACTGGGTCAAAACTAATGAGGCGTTTTTTCATGGGAATCAAAGATAAAAACGAAAGGTTTATTAAGCAGGCCTTAACGAAGCACGTTTAATGACAAGCAGGTGCATTGATTTCTGGCAAAATACAGCATGTAGACTTTTAGCAATCCATCATTCATTTAACCGCGCGCATGCAATTATCAAGCTACTCACTCGAATACATTTAACATAAGTGCAGGCGATTGAGTAAGTATTGATCGGTGCTTCTTAATTTATGCTGCTCAAATAAAACCCGGTGAATGATTGTGCTCGGTAATCCAGCCTTCTCCATCATTTTAAGTGCAGACAAATTACCTTCTATTAAAGACATTTCAATACCATTTCTTACAATGAGATCAAAATTAGTATCTTGACGATCTATCATTACGCATCCCTATGAAGTCTTGAAATTAAATCTTGAAAATGATTTTCAAATATTTTGTAGATCACCGCTGTTCGTTAGCACACATAATTAGAATAAAATAATTATCAAAATGAATTCTGGATAAAATTCAATTGGTTTTTATTCTGGGTATTGTTTAAATAAAAGAGTTCAAGCGTCATTGCTTACATCTGTTAAATATAGGAATAACAGTCATGACAACTCTTTTCTAAAATATGACGATCAAGCACTGTTAGATGGCCTCGGCTATAACTAATAGCGCCACTTTGTTGTAATTTCATGGCCGCTTCAGTCACACTTTCCCGACGGACGCCCAACATATTAGCCAGCCTTTCGTGGGTTATTGCTAATTCATTGGAATTCGTTCTATCTAGCCCTAATAATAAACGGCGACTTAACTGTTGCTGAATGGAAAAATGACGTCTACTGATGGAGTTCTGGATTAATTGAGTAATCATATCTTGTGAATAACTCAAAAGTATTTTGAGCATTTCACTTCGATCAAATACATTTTTAATCAGTTTTGACTGCATCATAAAACCTTCACCAGCAACTTGAACTACGGCCTGATTGATCATGGGGCTGTTAGATAAAAATAATGAAATCCCTACTGCTCCATCGTTTCCCACAACAGCCACTTCAGAAGATGACCCCTCTTCTGTCACATACATTAATGAAACAATAGCGGTAGTAGGGAAAAACATATAGCTAGGTTTATCCCCCGATTCGCATATCACATGATTTAAAGGCATAGAAACTAATTTTAAAAATGGTTTCCAATAATCAAGCTCTTCGAACGGCAAAGAAGCTAACAAATGATTGCAAATGAAACTTTCGTCAGAATTGAGCATTTCCTTTATTAGCTTCGTCATACAATTCGCCTCCACATTCGAAATGTAATGTTGCTACCAAACAATCGTTCGGCCTATCAGAATTATTCAGTAATAAGTGTAAGAATCTGCTAAATATCTTGTAGGATTTTTCCTACAACCAGTAATTTCCAATGATCGTTATTGTAGATATTTTTGGCGTTTATTATATTTTAAGCAAAAAGTATGATGAGACCTCATCTACTTTGACGTATGCGGGCTGTGCCTGCTAATCTAATATGCGGAATTCCTGAGTTAACAATGTAACAAGGTTAGGTTATAGAAAATGTAACTGTTCATTCAAACCTCAAGCGCTGTACATTGTTAGTGCGATAAACACTCAAAATTGCTATTATTTCAGTTGGTTAATTTAGGTGCATTCTTAATGAGCACGTACAACGAGATTCAAGCAAAAGAATTATTCGATATGATGGCTTCACAGCCGTTATTATTAGTAGACGTACGCAATGACGATGAAGTCGCGCGCGGCATTATATCAAGTGCCATCCATATTCCTTTAGCCATGTTACCGGTGCAATATGAATCCCTCACCAAAGTTGAAAACATTGTGTTTTATTGCCACAGTGGCGTGCGTTCTGCACATGCTGCTGAATTTGCATCCAGCAAAGGCTGTAAGCATGTATATAATTTAACTGGCGGGATATTGGCTTGGGGCAAAGCTGGCTACGCGTTTGTTCCAAAAAATGAAGGAGTCAAGAAATAATGGAATTTGATAAAGAAGTAGATGCGACTGGTCTAAACTGCCCGTTGCCGATTTTGCGCTGTAAAAAAGGATTAAGCGAAATCGGTGGCGCTCAAATTTTAAAAGTCATCTCGACTGATCCAGGCTCAGTGAAAGATTTCAATGCATTTTGCGCACAAACAGGCCATGAACTGTTACAACTGGATGAAGACGATACATCATTTACTTTCTACATCAAAAAACGCGTTAATTAAACTTTCTATTGCTAAATATTAGGTTTATTAACCTATGGATGGATGAAAAATGGCTAAAAAGCTGGCACTAATCGCCTCTAAAGGTACGCTAGATTGGGCATACCCGCCTTTTATTTTAGCTTCAACCGCCGCAGCGCTTGATTATGACGTACAAATATTTTTTACCTTTTACGGCCTCACGCTGCTCAAAAAAGATTTGAGTGATTTGAAAGTCTCTCCGCTAGGCAATCCAGCGATGCCGATGCCCGTCCCTATGCCCAACTTTGTTCAAATGTTACCTGGTATGGAAAGCATGGCGACCATGATGATGAAACAAAGAATTGCCGATAAAGGCGTGGCATCTATAGAGGAGTTGCGCACAGCCTGCTTGGAAAGCGGCGTTAAATTCATCGCCTGCCAAATGACCGTCGATTTATTCGATTTCAAACCTACCGATTTTATTGAAGGCATTGAATTTGGCGGTGCGGCTACTTTCTTTCAGTTCGCCGGCGAGTCGGATGTGAATTTATTTATATAGTCCCGTTTTTCTCCTTTCTAATTCCAATAAAATCAAAGGCGTAAATCATGAGTAAAGGCTTAAGACTTTCAGAAAAATGGTTTAACCGTGGCCTATGGTTAATTGCCTTCATTTTTGCCAGCTTTTTGATCGGCCTTGGTGGCGCAGTTATAGGTGATTTACCGCAGGTTGAGCATCACTACACCACTGAAGACTTTATTGATAAAGCCGCTGCAGAACCATTACGCGCTAATATTAAAAAAGCCACAAGAATACATGACGACATCAACGAGAAAATAAACCAGGCGCAGCTTAAACTAAATACTGCCAGTACCGATTACAACACCGCTCACGATACTTTTAATAACTGGCTGGCAACGCGCCACGTTACCGAGCAATCTAGCCAAGACGATGAATTGATTACCCGCACTAAAACGCTGGATACCCTTAAATTTGCTGAACGCAGTGTAATGACAGAAATGGATGCGCTTACACAACAAGCTAATGAAGCAGCACAAACCGAGCAAGAACTAAAAAATAAACTGTACGCGCTTGAAGATGCTGCCCAGAAAAAATTAAGCGAAAAACAGCGTAGCCAAGAAATTCACGTATTTTTATACCGTTTAGCGCTTACATTGCCTTTGTTAGGCTTAGCAGGCTGGCTTTTCGTAAAAAAACGCAAAACCCAATATTGGCCGTTTGTATGGGGCTTT
>JBDSHU010000113.1:0-5640 GCA_039918335.1 Methylotenera sp.
CTACTGCAATACCTTGTCTAAACCGCATCAGTTCAGCTAGCATTAATGCGCGTGGTACTACAGGAATTTTTTTGGCTCTTGCCTCTTTCACCTCAGGATTTTTTTCATTTACTGCACTAGATACAACTACTACATCTGCATTACCAAGATTCTCAGCAGCATGGCCTTCATAAACTGTTGCACCAAAACCCGTTAAACGTTGAGTGGTCGCATTTACCGCTAAATCAGAACCCGTCACAGTAAAGTCTAAATTAATAAGTACTTCTGCAATACCGCTCATACCAGAGCCGCCAATGCCAACAAAATGTATATTTTTAACTTTGTGTTTCATACTGCCAACTCCATACATATGTTGGCTACTGTGGCAGTAGCCTCTGGTTTACCTAATGTGCGTGCTTTAATTGCCATCTCTAAACACTGCTTACGTGTCAAGCCATTCAATAACGCCGCTACTTTTGCTACGGTAAATTCTGTTTGCGGTATCAATATCGCCGCGCCTGCATCTGATAAATAATGTGCATTTGAAGTTTGATGGTCATCAACTGCGTGTGGAAAAGGCACCAACACGCTCGCCACGCCAGCCGCTGACACTTCAGCAACTGTGAGTGCGCCTGCACGACAAATCACGATATCCGCCCAGCTATACATTGCAGCCATGTCCTGAATAAACGCTTTAGCATCCGCTTTTACACCTGCCGCCTGATAATTAGCTTGTAAGGCTGCGATATGTTTTTCGCCTGCTTGATGCACTATTTGCGGGCGATTCTCCAAGGACATTTCTGCCAAAGCTTTAGGCAAAACTTCGTTCAAAGCCTGTGCGCCTAAACTTCCACCAACCACCAATAAACGCAGAGCGCCTGTATGTGTATCCAACCTAAGTGCTGGAGATAGGATTTGTGTAATGTCTGCCCGAACAGGATTGCCAACTAGTGTCGCCCTGCTGCCGAATGCCGCAGGAAAAGCCGCCAACACTTTTTTAGCAAAATGCGCCAAAGTTTTATTCGTTAATCCTGCCACAGAGTTTTGTTCATGAATTACTAACGGTTTGCGTAACAACCAAGCCATTAACCCGCCTGGAAACGCAGCAAAACCGCCCATACCTAATACGAGATTAGGCTTAAATTGTGCAATCGCTTTGTAAGATTGCGCCAAGGCAGTGCTTAATTTAACGGGCAACAATAGCCAGCCTAGCAGCCCCTTGCCACGCACACCACGCATGGTAATCATGGCTTTTTGGTAATCTTTAGCTTCAATTAGCCGGTTTTCCATGCCGCCTTCCGTGCATAGCCAAACGATGTTCCAGCCTTGGGCTTTTAAATAATCTGCCACAGCCATCGCAGGATACACATGCCCGCCAGTACCACCTGCCATCACCATTAGGGTCTTCATGTTGGCAGCCCTTTTTGTAGCCTGCGATTCTCAAAATCGATTCTGAGCAATATCGCCATTGCAATACAATTAGCCAAGATTCCACTGCCGCCAAATGACAGTAAAGGCAATGTCAGCCCTTTGGTTGGCAGCACGCCCATGTTCACGCCCATGTTGATAATGCCCTGCACACCGATCCAAACGCCTATGCCCTGTGAAAGTAAAGCTGCAAAGTAACGTTCATTGGCAATAGCCTCTTTAGCGATACTAAAGGAGCGAATCACTATCCAAGCAAACAAGCCAATCACCGCGAACACACCAACAAAGCCAAGTTCTTCTGCAATCACTGCTAATAAAAAGTCGGTATGTGCTTCCGGCAGGTAAAGTAACTTTTCTACGCTAGCGCCTAAACCTACGCCAAGCCATTCACCACGGCCAAACGCAATCAGTGCATGTGATAATTGATAGCCTTTACCATAGGGGTCAGCCCATGGATCCATAAAGCCGATGACGCGTTCTAAACGATATGGAGAGCTCCAAATCAGGAAGATAAAACCCACCACCAATAAGGCGAGCAGGCCTGCAAAAATCCGTCCATCAATACCGCCCAACCATAAGATTGAGATTGAGATTGCTGCAATCACTGCAAAAGCGCCAAAGTCGGGCTCGCGCAACAACAAGCCGCCTACCAGTAACATCACCACCAGCATCGGCATGAATCCACGGGTGAAACTATCCATCAAGGCCGCTTTCCGCACGGTGTAATCTGCCACATACATCGCTGCAAAAAGCTTCATGAATTCTGAAGGCTGCAAGTTAATGACAAAGAGCGATAACCAACGGCGGCTACCACCTACTACACGACCTACACCAGGGATTAGCACTAGCACCAGCAAAGCTAGACCTAATAAAAACAAGTAAGGCGCCATTTTTTGCCACCAGGCAATCGGTACATTAAATGCCACAAAGGCTGCACTTAAACTAATGAGTAAAAATATGGCTTGGCGCACTAAGTAATAGCTGCTGTTATGCCCAACGATCTTATCCGCCTCGGCAATTGCGATGGAAGCCGAATAGACCATTACCAAGCCTATGCCTAATAAAATTAACACTGTCCATAGCAAACCTTGGTCATAGTTAGGTGAGTTAATGCGTTCGCGGTTTAGCATGGCGGCAATCATGCGGACTCCCGTGCATCTTCTTCTAAGTTGCTATGCTCTTTTAAACTATCGCTGTCTTTTAAGCTCAAGACAGCGTTAACAAAAACTTCTGCACGATGCACGTAGTTTTTAAACATATCAAAGCTTGCACAAGCAGGCGATAGCAATACTGCATCACCAGTTTGGGCGATTTTTTTAGCAATATTGACTGCTTCAGGTAAATCTATCGCTTGATATAAGGGGATGTTAGTGGTCAGTAATACCGCTTCAATTAACGGGGCATCACGCCCGATTAACACTATTGCGCGGGCATTTTCTGCTACTGCATCAGTGAGTGGCGTGAAGTCTTGCCCTTTACCATCACCGCCTGCAATCAAAACTACCTTTTGCGGCAAACCTGATAATGCCGCGCAGGTAGCGCCTACATTTGTACCCTTGGAATCATCGTAATAATCTACATCATCGATATTTGCTACCCACTCCACACGGTGCGGTAAGCCTTTAAAGTTATACAAGGTTTGAATGATAGGTGCGTAATCAATGCCAATACCGCGACACAGTGCAACTGCAGCCAGAGCGTTAGCCGCGTTATGCAAACCTACAATCTTAAGGTCTTGCAGGTTAATCAGTTCTTTTTCACCTTCGCATAGCCAGGTTTCGCCATCAACCTGCTTTAATCCATAAGAATTTTCTTCATCACTGTCTTTTTCAGTACTGTCTTTTTCATTGAGCGCAGTTAAGCCAAAAGTGACTTGCCGTAATTTTGCACGTCCCATCATCATGCTCCACGCATCATCACGATTGAGCACTTGTAACGTCGCGTTATAAAACACACGTGCTTTTGCAATGGCATAATCCTGGAAACTAGCGTATCTATCCATGTGATCTTCGGATAAATTCAACATGGTCGCAGCGTCCACGTGTAAGCTGCTGGTGGTTTCAAGCTGAAAACTAGAAAGTTCTAACACATAAACATCCGGCGTTTCCATACTTAACGCATCTAATACTGGTAAGCCAATATTGCCTGCTACTATGGTTTTTAAGCCTGCTGCCTTGCACATTTCACCTACCAATGTCGTCACGGTCGTTTTGCCATTAGCGCCAGTAATCGCAATGACCTTGGCATTGGGTGACCGATATTGTGCAAACAACTCAACATCGCCAATCACCGGAATACCACGGCTGATTGCCGCTTGAATTTCAGGTTCGCTCAATGGCACGCCAGGGCTAGCCACAATCAATTCAGCGTCAGCAAAAATAGTGGATTTAAATGCGCCCGTGTAAACGGTGACCTCTGGCAATTCATCTTTCAGGGCTGCAATCCCAGGGGGGTTATCACGTGTATCCGCCACAGACAAACGTGCACCTTGCGCGTTTAACCAACGCAAGGCGGATAAGCCTGTTTCACCAAGGCCTAGCACTAATACACGTTTATTTTTAAGCTCAATTTTCATCAGTTTAAGTCTGTTTATCTCAATTTAAGTGTTGATAAACCTACCAACACCAACATCATGGTAATAATCCAGAAACGCACCACGACTTGTGTTTCTTTCCAACCTTTTTGCTCATAATGGTGATGCAAAGGCGCCATTAAAAAGATGCGCTTCCCTGTACCTGTTTTAAATTTTGTGTATTTGAAATAAGTGACTTGCGCCGCAACCGACAAGGTTTCCATCACAAACACACCACCCATAATAAACAGTACGATTTCTTGCCTTACGATGACTGCCACAATGCCTAATGCCGCACCAAGCGCCAGTGCGCCTACATCACCCATGAACACTTCAGCGGGATAAGCGTTAAACCATAAAAACCCTAAACCTGCGCCCGCCATTGCCGCACAAAACACTGCCAATTCGCCAGCACCTGGAATATATGAAATACCTAAGTATTTTGAGAAGTAAAAATGCCCGGTCACATACGCGAATAGCGCCAAAGCACTGGCTACCATCACGGTTGGCATAATGGCTAAGCCATCCAAGCCATCAGTTAAGTTCACCGCATTGCTGCTACCTACTACCACCAAGTATGTCAAAACAATAAAACCAACTGCACTTAACGGAATAACCAAACTTTTGAAAAAGGGAATCAATAAAGTGGTTTCTGCTGGCACTACTGCCGTTTGTTGCAAGAATATGGCAACACTTAAGCCAACGACTGATTGCCAAAAATATTTCTCTTTGGCTGATAAACCTTTAGGATTGCGATGCACCACTTTGCGCCAGTCATCTACCCAGCCGATAATGCCAAAACCTAACGTAGTAAAGAGCACCACCCAAACGAATCGATTACTTAAATCTGACCACAACAAGGTTGAAATAGAGATCGCCACCAAGATTAGCGCACCGCCCATGGTAGGCGTACCAGCTTTAATCAAATGTGTTTGCGGGCCATCATCGCGTACCGATTGGCCTACTTTGTAAAAAGTGAGCTTACGGATCAGGGTAGGGCCTACTGCAAATGAAATGATCAGCGCAGTCAGCGTCGCCATTACCGCTCGTAATGTGATGTAATCGAACACATGAAATCCGCGAATATCTCTTGCCAGCCATTGTGCTAACTCTAGTAACATTTAATGTGCCTCCCTGTTTTTCTGCATATCATTTCTGCTGTCGCTTTTACTTACGATTTCATTCACTATTCGCTCCATCGCCATAAAACGTGAGCCTTTTACTAACACTGTGCTTTTTTCCTTCATTTGCAGGGTTAAGTCCGCCACTAAGGCTTCTACAGATTCGTAATGCTTAGCACCCACGCCAAAAGCGCTGGTCATTTCTTGACTTAAATTACCCAAAGTAAAAAGTGCATCCACACCGGCCGCTTTTGCATACCCTCCGATTTCTGCATGCAGTTCGGCCGCATCGTCACCCAACTCACCCATATCACCCAAAACCAGTATTTTTTTGCCTAGTTTTGCCGTTAATACATCAATCGCAGCTTTCATCGACATTGGGTTGGCATTGTAGGTATCGTCCACTACCAGCGCGCCTTTTAAACCTGTTAAATGTTGTAAACGACCTTTAACGCCTGCGTAATTTGCTAAACCTTCTGCAATATTATTAAGCGTTGCACCCATCCCTAATGCTGTAGCGGTAGCAGCTAGCGCATTCAT
>JBDSHU010000114.1:0-4041 GCA_039918335.1 Methylotenera sp.
AGCTTATGGCTACAAAGGTGCTACTACCGATGCCGCGCGTGTAGCATTTTTGTTTGAGCGGTATCAACAAATCACGAGTTTATTGCCATTAGCAGTCAAGCCTAAAATACTGCGTAAAAAGTAGCACCAAAAAAAGAGCAGTGTTTCACGTGAAACACTGCTCTTTCATTTACAGCAAACAATTAATATTGTTTTATTTTTTGTTTGGCTTGTCTTTCATCAATTTTACAAACACGCTTACAACCAGTAATCATGGCCCAAATTAAATTATCCCTGTGCAAAATGCTCTCAACCAGCACGCCAGATACATGAATGGCAACTAACGCTAACCAGCCCCAGGTAGAGTAATGATGTATGGCTTGTAATAATTCAGGTTGATCTATGAACCAGCCCTCGTTATACACTAGCCAGCCAGAGCCTACGGCCGTTAAGCCCATCGCCAGCATTGCATATATCACTAACCCACCAGTTGGATTGTGGCCAATGTAGTGCTTGGCATGCCCATGCAACACGCGGTAAAGGTGCTTAACCGCATGTATAGGGTTGAGAGGAAAGCTATCAAAACTGGCGTAACCTGTGGCTAGCAAGCCCCACACAATGCGAGAAAGCAGTAAAGCACCTGCAACATAGCCAGCGTTCACATGAATTAGCCTATCCCACTCAGAGGCGCGAGTGTAAAACGCGACTGAGAAGGCGGCAACCAAAGACCAATGAAAGATTCTTACAAATGGATCCCAAACATATTTCATAGGCTTACTTTGCTTAGGTTAATGTTATTTAGCTTTTGAAGGTGTTTTTTCTGTTAGCAAGTAAGCAATGTAGTTTGCTTTTTCTGCTGCAGTACAATCGCTGCCGATAATGTCGTTGCAATGTAATGTGAATTGTTCTTCCACTTTTTCAACATCGCTGAAGCGTTTGAAGTTAACCATAGGAGACAGCGGTTTAATTGGTTTGCCAGTTACCATGTGTTTGCCTTCATCCGCTGGGTTTGATGTATGGCATGATGCACAAGCGGCTTCTTTTCCGTTAGCTAATTTAATTTTACGGTTAAAAAAGAATTTACCATCCACTGCTGAAGGGCCAGAGTACTCAGGATTAGCTGTTTTCGCAAAAGCGCTGTATTTTTTTTCTAATTTAACGGCATTCTCAACGTCTGCTTGAGCAGCAAACGCTGTAAATCCCAATAATGCTGCTAATACGATACTTACATTTTTCATTTGATACTCCATCTTTGTGAATAAAAGGATTGTTTTAATTAATTTTTGCCTAGTATTACTTGCCTAGGTTTTATGTTTTGCCCTAACGCGGTGCATAAATACATAAGTGCCATAAAAGTACAGCAAACTGTGTTGTTTGAAAAGCCTTTAGCATATTTATCATACATGTTAGATTAATTTAAGCTAATTCTATGCCAACTTTGTTAAACAATTATGTCTGGAACTAATAAGATGCATAAAGTTTCACGTGAAACAATTCTTACTTTGTGTTTAATCAGTGCTTTTACATGACTAAATACATGCTTTGCAGTAAAATCTAATTCTTTGAAATATAAGCGTTAAAAGATGCAAAAAGCCGAATTTAGTTACCCAGATATTTTTGATGTCATCGTGGTCGGCGGCGGTCATGCAGGCACCGAAGCAGCACTTGCGAGCGCAAGAATGGGGCAGAAAACCTTATTGCTGACACATAACATCGAAACACTCGGTCAAATGTCTTGCAACCCCAGCATTGGCGGCATCGGCAAGGGTCATCTTGTCAAAGAGATTGACGCGCTTGGCGGCGCCATGGCGGCGGCAACAGACGAAGGCGGCATTCAATTTCGAATCTTGAATTCCAGTAAGGGGCCGGCTGTGCGCGCTACGCGTGCGCAGGCTGACCGCGTGTTGTACAAAGCTGCGATTAGAAGACGATTAGAAAATCAGCCTAACCTTTGGCTATTTCAACAAGCGGTGGACGATATCATTCTGGAAGGCGACCGTGCTGCAGGTGTCGTGACGCAAATCGGTTTACGTTTTAAATCAAAATCCGTAGTGCTTACCGCAGGTACGTTTTTAGGCGGATTAGTACATGTGGGGTTACAGAATTACAGCGCAGGTCGTGCGGGTGATCCGCCGGCGATTTCGCTGGCAGCGCGTCTTCGGGAAATTGGTTTGCCTGCCGGCAGATTAAAAACAGGTACGCCACCGCGTATTGATGGCCGCACCATTGATTATTCTGTTATGACAGAGCAGCCCGGTGATAACCCTGTGCCGGTATTCTCATTTATGGGTAATGCAGCGCAGCACCCCGCGCAACTACCCTGCTGGATTACACATACCAATGCGCACACGCACGACATTATCCGCAGTGGTTTAGACCGCTCACCGATGTATACAGGCGTGATTGAAGGCGTAGGCCCGCGTTATTGCCCGAGCGTAGAAGATAAGATTCATCGCTTTGCCGATAAAGAAAGCCATCAAATATTTTTAGAGCCGGAAGGCTTAACGACGAATGAGGTGTATCCGAACGGTATATCAACCAGCCTGCCGTTTGATATTCAGCTGGCTTTGGTGCGATCCATTAAAGGCTTGGAGAATGCGCATATTCTGCGCCCAGGTTATGCCATTGAGTACGATTACTATGATCCACGTAGTTTAAAAAGCTCACTGGAAACCAAAACGGTGCAGGGTTTGTTTTTTGCAGGACAAATAAACGGTACCACTGGCTATGAAGAAGCCGCTGCCCAAGGTTTGCTGGCAGGGGCTAATGCTGCACTTTATACGCAAGGCAAAGAGCCCTGGTGTCCAGCGCGTGATGAAGCTTACTTAGGTGTGTTAGTAGATGATTTAATTACGCGCGGCGTCACTGAACCGTATCGCATGTTTACAAGCCGCGCGGAGTATCGCCTGCAGCTGCGTGAAGATAACGCTGATATGCGTCTTACCGAAATTGGCCGTAAATTAGGCTTGGTAGATGATGTACGCTGGGAAGCGTTTAGTCGTAAACAAGAGGCTGTGGTCCGTGAACAAGAGCGCTTGAAAAAGACTTTTGTACAGCCGGCTAATTTGCCAGTAGAAAAAATGGTGGAAATGTTTGGCAAGCCGTTAGAACATGAATACAGCTTGTTTGAATTATTGCGTAGGCCAGAAGTAAGCTACGATGCCCTATTAACTTTAGGCGTTGAAGGTTTAGGCGAGCTTGAGCCCGCTGTGCGCGAGCAAGTGGAAATTGCTGCAAAATATCAAGGCTATATTGACCGTCAAACCGATGAAGTAGCGCGTAGCCGCGGCCAAGAAAATACAAAATTACCAAGCGATTTAGATTATCGTGAGATTCATGGTTTGCCGATTGAGGCGCAACAAAAACTCAATGCGCAAAAGCCAGAAACGATAGGTCAGGCCAGCCGCATTTCAGGCATTACACCAGCGGCAATTTCATTGTTGTTGGTATACTTGAAGCGTAAATCTCGTAGCAAACAAGTAGAGCAAGCTGCATGACGTTACAAAGCATGCTGCAAGCCAAGCTAGAAGCTGGCTTGCTAGAGATGGATTTGCAGGTAAGCGCTGAAAAGCAAGCCAAGCTGATTGCTTATGTGCTGCTGATTGATAAATGGAACAAAGTGCATAACCTCACGGCGATTCGCGACCCACTGGAGATGGTGACGTTGCATTTGCTGGACTCGCTCAGTGTGTTGCCGCATGTTCAAGCACTGACACCTAAGAGTTTACTGGATGTAGGTGCAGGCGCGGGGTTGCCGAGTATCCCGTTGGCGATTTGTTTGCCTGAGTTACAAGTAACTGCAATTGACTCCGTGCTAAAAAAAACTAGTTTTATGCGGCAAGTTAAAGGTGAGTTGGCATTAGCTAATTTTCATGTAGAAGCTGGACGTGTAGAGGCGTTAAAAAAAGAAAGCTTTAATGAAGGTGCAGGATTTAATGTGATTATTTCGCGTGCATTTTCTGAAATTGATTTGTTTATTAAGCTCACTCAGCATTTGCTCGCGGATAATGGGCAATGGTTGGCGATGAAAGGCGTAGTGCCAAATCATGAGTTTGAAAGCCA
>JBDSHU010000115.1:0-4415 GCA_039918335.1 Methylotenera sp.
AAACTATGTCTTAACGTTAAATGACCGCCTCATGACTCTGAAGCGGTCATATCTCACTTACTAAACTTTGTACTCTATTTTAAAAGTACCGCCCGGCATGTGCGGCACACCCCAAACTGCGACTTCACGTTTATACGGTAGCGCATTCTGTGGGTTTGCTTCTTCAATCTCACGCGCCACTCGGTGACCTGTGAAAGTTGCATCAGCAATCAAACGTGGTGCTTCAGCATCGCCAACCAAGTAAATGCCCTTGATATCGTTTTCAGCCCACTCTGCTTCACGTGCTTTAAGCTCATTCCACAATTTGTTTTCTGAATGTCGGCCAGTGACCAGAATCAGTGAATCGAACTCAAGCCAACGATGACTGGTGTTAGCATCACGCGGAGAAACGCCTGGTCCACGATAAGTACGTTTAGAGCCATCACCCCAAACATTATAAATTTCAAGGCGACCTGGTTCAATTCTTGAACAGAAATGGTCACCAAGCTCTTCAACATGCAACTCATGCAATCTACGCATCATGTTTGGATATTCAAGCGTGAAGTGCATATAAGCAGCGAAATGTACGCCAGATATCACTGTAACTTCATGACCATCGGTTGCCAACTTCTCAGCCAAACTTGGTGCCATAAAGTAGGTATCGGCATTTAAAATCACCACGCGTTTGCCGATTTTCTTTTTACCTGCAAATACCTGCTCAGGCGTAAGTTGGTCCGGCAATGAAGCATCAGCTCCAGGGATGGCTTCATGCGTCAAGCAATTGTTACCATCGGTATTCCATGAAGAACCAGTAGCAATAATCACTTTGTCAGCACCATATTGCAACACTTCGTCAGCTGTCATCGGTTTTTGACCAAGGGCAATTTGACTTTCTTTGTTCTTTTTCACTAATTTATTAAGTTGAGTTTCACGGTAGTCACGGTGGTAACCCCACTCTCCCAGCCCAGGCAAAGTAACCAGTTCATTCAAGTGACCGCCAATTTTCTCCGCCTTGTCATAAACGTGGACGGTATAGCCGCTTTCCATCAATACACGAGCTGCTTCAGAACCTGAAGGACCTGCACCCACAACTAAAACTGAGTCTTTTGACTTGGTTTTAGGGAATTTTTCTGGATGCCAGCCACGACGATACTCTTCACCTGCAGTCGCGTTTTGCGTACAGATCATAGGCGGGCCGCCGATTTCCCAACGGGAGATACATACGTTACAACCGATACAAACACGGATATCGTCGTAACGGCCTTGTTCAATTTTTTGTGGTAAGAATGGGTCAGAGATAGAAGGACGAGCACAACCGATAATATCGGCGTAGCCTTTGGTGACGATTTCCGTCATTTTTTCCGGGTCAGTAAATCGACCCACGCCTAGCACCGGCTTTTTAGACACTTGTTTAACAAATTTTGTCCAAGGCACTTGGTGACCTTGTTGATAGAAGCGTGATGGACCTGCATCTTCGCCCCACTCAGCAATATCGCCAACGTCCACATCCCATAAGTCAACCAATGGATCAGCCAACTCAATGAACTTCATGCCGTCTACTTCAACTTCAATCTGGCCTGGGCCATATACAGTATCGATTGCAAACCTAGTTGCAATCGCACATTCACCACCTACCGCATGCTTCACTTTTTCCAGCGTTTCCAACCAGAAACGTGCACGGTTCTCTAATGAGCCACCATACTTGTCAGTACGTTTATTGTAGTAAGGATTGAGGAATTGCAATGGCAGGTAAGAGTGAGCACCGTAAACGTAAACAATATCGAAACCCGCATCGCGTGAACGCTTGGCAGCGTCTACATAATATTGCTGCACTTGATTAATATCGCTAAGGTCCATTTCTTTACAATAGCTCAAAGTTTCAAACTCTGATGCGTACTGGCTAGGGCCACGTGAAGTCGCACGAGACTCTAGGTTAGGTGCATGCGCACCGCCGTACCATAGCTCTACACCTGCTAAAGCACCATATTTATGCACTTCATCGGTCATGGCGCGCAAATTACGCACATCGCCTTCATCCCAGATACGGGCAGATAAACGCATCGTATCATCAGATTCAGGATGGATAGAACAGTATTCAGTATTCATCGCCGCCCAGCCACCTTCCGCCTTCATTGAGCGGTGTGCAGCCTGGAAGCCAGGTTTATCAGAGCCAGCACCAATACAATGTGGTACTTGGTAAAAACGATTACGTAAGGTCTTAGGGCCTATTTGAATAGGTTCAAACAGAATGTCATGTTTTGGATCGCGTGCCATGTTTTTCTCCGGTCTTTATGGTCGTTATAAAGGAATTTGCTGATGTGTTATTCTCATCGCAAGACCGAAGACAAACAATTCTCCTCATGACTTACTCCTAAAGTATTACTTGGGGAGCACTTGCTAAACGCATAAAACTCAGCGCTATAAATAAAAAAACGAACGAGGGTTTTAATCCTCGTTCGTTTTGTTTTTACCAGCACTTACCTATTGATACTTTATAAGTATTTCTAATATTTAGTGCTGCAAGTTTTTTACTACAAGCTATGCATGTACCAAACCACTGCTACACCTGCAATCAGCGCTATGTAAGGCAATACGCCAGCCCGATTGGTTACGCCGTCTTCATGTCCGTCAATATGCATATCTTCCAGCATTTGCGCAGGGAACTTACCTTTGTCCTGCACGTAATGACGATAGATAAAGACAGGAATAATCAATGACGCAAATATCAATCCAACTTTCAGAGTACCTGCACCCCATACATCAGCGCCTAAACCCATGATTGCCAGATTAACAAAGCCAAGCAGACCGCCTAAAGCTAAAAGTATGATTGGCGCTTTGTAAGGACGATCCCACTTTGGACGATCAAGACGGTGTATCCAGCCAGAATTAAGGTTGAGGAAGTTGAAAATGATATAACCAACATTTGACGCTGCAAGAATAAACACATAATCAGACATCATCAGCAATATCAGATTAAAGCAAAGATCTGTCCACATCGCCTTGGTTGGTGCGCCATGATCATTCACATGAGATAAATATTTCGGCAACCAACCATCTACGGAGGCTTGATACAAGGTGCGTGAAGAACCCGCCATAGAAGTCATGATAGATAGCAATATTGCCAGTACTAACATAATCACCATCAAATTGCCGATGAAAGCACCACCACCCACCATGCCAGACAACGCTGCTGCAACACCCATACCGCTATAAATTGAGGGTTCCAGCATACCATTATAGACCGCTGGAGAAGTCACTACACCTGCAGCATCTACCACTGCCGGAGTAACCATTTGACCCAAACCTAAATAACTTTGAAAGGCAATCGGTACCAGTGTAAATATTGCAACACATAGTAAACCTGAATAAAAAATAGCCTTGAAAGTATCTGTTTTCGGATTTTTGAATTCCCGTGTATAGCAAACGGCAGTTTCAAAACCATAAGTAGACCAAGCCGCAATAAACAGGCCGCCTGCCATAAGCTTCCAACCTTCTATACCCCAAACACCATCAATTACATTACCTGCTGTGTCATAGGCAATAGGCGCGAGTGGAAAGAAATTAGCTTGTGCTACGTCACCAGTTAACAATGGTACCAAGCCAATCAGCATGAGTGGGATAAGTGCAATGACACCAAGCACCATTGTGGTTTTGGCGGAACGTAAAATACCACCATGCTGAACCGAAAAGACTGTCAGCAGAATAGCGGCACCTAAAATAAAGGTAGCGTTGATTCTTAGCGCCAATCCATCCTTAACCATACCTAAGTCTATTAAGGTAATCTGCCAGGTATTAATCACCGCATCGGGTGCAAACAAGGCACTTAACATGTACCCTGCCGCTAAACCCGACCCGATTGCCAGTACAGGCGACCAAGCAAACCAATTACACCACACCGAGACAGGCGCAATAAACTTACTATATTTTACCCATGCTACAGCGCCATAGATTGAAGCGCCACCTGACTTATGAGGAAACAAGCCTGCAATTTCCGCATAAGTAAATGCTTGTATAAAGCCAAACGCAATTGATATTGCCCATACCATCCATGCCGGCTTACCCACTGTTGCCGCAATGGCGCCGATTGAAAACAAGACAAGTGCTGGAACACCACTTGCCACCCAGAATGCGCCTTGCCAACCGATCTTTCGATGTAACGTTGCGCTTTGTGCCGCAATGTTTTCAGAGAGATCAGCTGAAATCGCATCAACTGAAGAATTTACGCTCAATTTAGGTCCCCTTTTTTAAAAATTACCCCTTACAACCCCAATTACTATATTCAGGATTGCCCACCCGGGTGAAACATAAGAATCAGACGTTGCCGTCTAGTTAATAAAACTTGTATACGGCCTAGATAACATTTCCGCATTGACAACCATTTGACGACTAACGTTAACTGCTTACAATTCTCACTACGGATTACTACTAAAGAGGTA
>JBDSHU010000116.1:0-3496 GCA_039918335.1 Methylotenera sp.
AGGAATACTTGTGTCCGCACCAGCCTATAAGCGCATCTTACTTAAACTATCTGGCGAGGCTTTAATGGGCGATGATGCCTATGGTATCAACCGCGCTACTATTACCCGAATTGTGCATGAAGTCAAAGAAGTGGTGGATTTAGGCGTACAGGTTGCAGTAGTGATTGGCGGCGGTAATATTTTTCGCGGTGTGGCACCAGCTGCAGAAGGCATGGATAGAGCGACTGCTGATTATATGGGCATGCTGGCTACAGTGATGAACGCAATGGCATTGCAAGACGCCATGAAAAATATAGGCCTCAACGCTCGGGTGCAAAGTGCATTGAATATTGAGCAAGTAGCTGAACCCTACATTAGGGGTAAGGCAATACGCTACTTAGAAGAAGGTCGTGTGGTGATTTTTGGTGCAGGTACAGGTAATCCTTTCTTTACCACGGATACAGCCGCCGCATTACGCGGCATGGAAATGAATGCGGATATTGTGATTAAAGCCACTAAAGTAGACGGCGTATATACAGACGACCCAAAAACTAATCCTGAAGCCATGCGCTATAAAACGATTACGTTTGACGAGGCGATTATTAAAAACCTTAAAGTGATGGATGCAACAGCACTTACTTTATGTCGCGATCAAAAACTGCCTATTTCAGTGTTTAGTATATTTAAACAGGGCGCATTGAAAAGAGTAGTGATGGGCGAAGACGAAGGTACTATGGTGACTCCCTAGTGCATACACCTTAAGGATTCTTTCATAAAAATCTACTCTAGAATTAATGCCAAAAACGTGTAATTAAGTACCAAATTATTAGAATATGTTGGAGAAACAAATGTTAGATGAAGTTAAAAAAACAGCAGAACAGAAAATGCAGAGATCATTAGAAATCTTAAAAAATGATTTAGCTAAGGTACGCACAGGTCGTGCCCATGTTGGCCTGCTAGACCATATCATGGTGGAGTATTATGGCTCTATGGTGGCAGTTAACCAGGTAGCTAACGTCAATTTAGGCGACTCACGCACAATCAACGTGCAGCCATTCGAAAAAACCATGATAGGCAAAGTTGAAAAAGCCATTCGTGATAGCGATTTAGGCTTAAATCCGGCGACTAATGGCGATTTAATTCGTGTGCCGATGCCAATGCTGACTGAAGAGCGCCGTCGCGATTTAACAAAAGTTGTACGTAGCGAAGCTGAAGACGCTAAAGTCTCTATCCGCAATGTGCGTCGTGACGCTAACGACACATTAAAGAGAATGATAAAAGATAAAGAAATTTCTGAAGATGATGAGCGCCGCGCACAAGATGACATTCAAAAAACAACGGATAAAGCGGTAGCTGAAGTTGATAAAATGTTACAGGTAAAAGAAGCAGAGTTAATGGCGGTATAGCCATGGATTACTTTTTGAAATTAATGATGCGTATTTTAAAAGCCAATTTAAGCCTGCAAAGGCTGGGGTACTAAATGGCTCTTTTCAGCAGCGCAACGCAAACTATTCCCAACACGGCTGAAATCCCTAAGCACATAGCCATCATTATGGATGGTAATGGGCGTTGGGCGCGCAAACGGTTTTTACCTCGTATTGCCGGCCATAAACGTGGTGTCGAAACCGTACGTGATGTTGTCAAATACTGCGTTACGCATAAAGTCGATTATTTGACCTTATTTGCGTTCAGCAGTGAAAATTGGCGCAGACCACCTGAAGAAGTCAGCTTTTTAATGGGCTTGTTCATGGATGCGCTGAAACGCGAAGTGGTAAAACTGCATCAAAACAATATCAAATTAGTTTTAATTGGCGATCACAGTCGCTTTGATGCCGCACTTACAGCTAAGATTGAAGAATCCGTACAGCTAACTGCAAATAATACAGGGCTTGTACTTACCATTGCGGCGAATTACGGTGGCCGTTGGGATGTAATGCAGGCGGTAAATAAGATGCAATTAGACGTTCCGCAACTTGCAGGCTTTTATCGAGAGGAACATCTGACGCCTTACTTATCAATGAGCTATGCGCCTGAGCCGGATTTATTTATACGTACCGGCGGAGAAACGCGCATTAGTAATTTTTTATTGTGGCAGCTAGCTTATACGGAACTCTATTTTACCGATACATTATGGCCAGATTTTAATGAAACGGCTTTTAATTCAGCAATACTATCGTATCAGCAACGTGAACGCCGCTTCGGTCGCACTAGCGAGCAGCTGACGGAATCTTCAACCAATCAAACTGCAAAATAAAGCTGGCAAATATATAAGCCAAGCAAAATCCAGTGAATGCTATTGTCATCAATCCATCTACATCAAACTAGAACCTAATTCATGCTTAAAACCAGAGTAAATACTGCTGCCATGCTTATCGCTGGTTTTTTAACCGCCATGTTTTTAGCGTCGAATATGGGTTGGGCGCTATTAACCTTAGTGGTCACTTTGATTGCTGCTTGGGAATGGTCCAACTTAATTAAACTCAATAAATCGCAAATGTATAGCTATGTTGCCATTGCTTTGGTGCTAAGTTTAACGATATTTTTCACTTCAGGTATTACTTTTGCAAGTTCAGTGCCGCTTTATCATGATATGTTTGTGTTTAGCTTACTCAGTATTGTGACTTTATTTTGGGTATTGCTAGCACCCATTTGGTTGATCACAAGAAAAAAAATTAACCATCAATTAGTTTTAGCAATTTTGGGTTTATTACTTTTATTATCCACTTGGGTAGCGTTAGTTGAGCTTCGAGTGATAAGTCCATGGCTGTTACTTAGCGTCATTGCAACCGTAAGTATTGCGGATAGCGCAGCTTATTTTGCAGGGAAAAAGTTTGGTCGCCATAAATTAGCCCCTGACATTAGTCCCGGAAAAACTTGGGAAGGCGTTGCAGGAGGACTGTTAGCAGTAACCATCTATGGCTCTCTGCTTTGTTATTTCTTAGATTACAGCATTTGGTTTTTAGTCGGCTTTTGGTTAATTGTGGTGCTAAGTATCATGGGTGATTTATTCGAATCACTCTTAAAACGTCAAGCTGGCATTAAAGATAGCAGCCAGTTACTCCCTGGACATGGTGGCATTTTAGATAGGATGGATGGCCTGATTCCTAGTTTGGCATTGAGCTTGTTTTATATTTACCTACCTCTTTTTGCCCACATTCAGTAGTATGAATAACCCCAATAGAATGACTAGTCCTTTGACTCAGAAAAAAATACAGCAAGTGACCATATTAGGTGCTACTGGCACCATTGGTCTACATACCTTAGACGTGATTTCGCAACATCCTGATCGCTTTAGTGTGTTTGCGTTAACTGCAAATAACAACGTAAGCGGATTGTTTGCTTTATGTCAGCAATACGTCCCGCAATACGCGGTAATGCTGCAAGAGCAAGCAGCAGACGAGCTTAGCAAACAACTTAAAACGATTGGTTCAAATACTACGGTATTGCATGGCGAAGCCTCCCTCAATTACGTGTCTGCGCACGAGCAAGTAGATGTCGTCATGGCAGCTATCGTCGG
>JBDSHU010000117.1:0-5490 GCA_039918335.1 Methylotenera sp.
GGCGGCAATGGTTTATCTAGCTATCCACATCCATGGTTGATGCCTGATTTCTGGCAGTTTCCAACCGTATCGATGGGTTTAGGTCCAATTACCGGTATCTATCAGGCACGCTTCCTTAAATACCTACACGACCGCGGCATTGCAGATACATCTAACCGCAAAGTTTGGGTGTTCTGTGGTGATGGCGAGATGGATGAGCCTGAATCACTAGGCGCGATCTCATTAGCGAGCCGTGAAAAATTAGATAACTTGATTTTTGTTATCAACTGTAACTTGCAGCGACTAGACGGCCCTGTACGCGGTAACGGAAAAATTATCCAGGAGTTGGAATCAGATTTCCGTGGCTCTGGCTGGAACGTATTAAAAGTCATTTGGGGTTCATATTGGGATCCATTGTTGGCGATGGATAAAGATGGTTTACTCAAAAAACGCATGGAAGAGTGCGTGGATGGCGAATACCAGAACTTTAAGGCTAAAGGTGGAGCATATACGCGCGAGCATTTCTTTGGGAAAGATCCTGAGCTAAAAGAAATGGTCGCCGCAATGAGTGACCAGGATATCTGGCGCTTGAATCGTGGTGGTCACGATCCGCATAAAGTTTATGCAGCTTATCATTCAGCGGTTAACCATAAAGGCCAGCCAACTGTAATTCTAGCTAAAACGGTTAAAGGTTACGGCATGGGTGAAGCAGGTGAAGGTCAAAATACGACCCATCAGCAAAAGAGCATGGATCTAACGTCACTCAAATTATTTAGGGATCGTTTTGATTTGCCTATTACTGACGAGCAGGTGGAAAGTTTGTCATTCTACAAGCCAGCGGCAGATTCGCCGGAAATGATATACATGGCTGAACGCCGTGCTGCAATGGGTGGTTCAGTGCCTGCGCGCCGTCGTAAAGGTAATGAATTGACCATACCGCCATTGTCTGCATTTGAAAACATGCTGGTTTCAACAGGTGAACGTGAAATCTCCACCACGATGGCATTTGTGCGCATATTGTCGACCTTGGTGCGTGATAAGCAAATCGGTAAATTCATCGTGCCGATTGTGCCTGATGAAGCGCGTACATTCGGTATGGAAGGCATGTTCCGTCAGCTTGGTATTTATTCATCCGTTGGTCAGTTATATGAGCCGATGGACTCTGACCAGGTGATGTATTACAAGGAACAAAAAGATGGCCAGATTTTAGAAGAAGGCATTAACGAAGCGGGTTCATTCTCTAGCTGGATGGCTGCGGCTACTTCGTACAGCGTGACCGGCGTGCAGATGATTCCGTTCTACATTTTCTACTCAATGTTTGGTTTCCAGCGGATTGGCGACTTAGCTTGGGCAGCTGGCGATAGTCGTGCTCGCGGTTTCTTGCTAGGCGCAACGGCGGGACGTACAACTTTGAATGGCGAAGGTTTACAGCATGAAGATGGCCATAGCCATTTGATGTCGGCGACCATCCCTAACTGCATTTCTTACGATCCAACCTTTGCTTACGAACTAGCGGTCATCATACAAGAAGGTTTGCGTCGTATGGTGCAAAATCAAGAGGACGTGTATTACTACATTACCTTGATGAACGAGAACTACACACACCCTGAAATGCCAAAAGGTACCGAAGCCGGCATCTTAAAAGGGATGTATAACTTCAGTAAATCCAAAGCTAAGGGCGAAAAAGTACAGCTCATGGGTAGCGGTGTGATATTGCGTGAAGTGATTGCTGCTGGCGAAATGTTGGAAAAAGAGTGGGGCGTTTCGGCCGATGTTTGGAGTGTGACCAGCTTTAATGAATTGCGTCGCGATGGCTTGGATGCTGAACGTTGGAACATGCTCAACCCTGAAAGTCCGCAAAGATTGAGCTATGTGGCTGAAGTGATGAAAGGCGCACAGGGTCCGACCATTGCTTCGACTGACTATATGAAAGCATTCGCAGAGCAAATCGCCGGCTTTGTACCGGGTAAATTTATTGCGCTAGGCACAGACGGTTATGGTCGTTCAGATAGCCGCGAAGCACTACGCAGCTTCTTTGAAGTGGATAGATACTATGTTGTTGTAGCCGCGCTTAAAGCGCTTGCAGATGAAGGCAAGTTGCCAGCTAGCAAAGTAAGCGATGCCATCAAAAAATACAAGTTAGACGCTAACAAGCCTAACCCAACCACAGTTTAAGGAGACGTACACATGGCAATTCAAGGCGTATTCGTCCCCGATATCGGTAATTTTGATAGTGTGGATGTTATTGAGATTTTAGTAAAAGCCGGTGATGAAATCGCCAAGGAAGATTCACTGATGACAGTGGAGTCTGATAAGGCTTCTATGGACATTCCCTCGCCGGTGGCTGGTGTTGTAAAAGAAGTCAAAATGAAAGTAGGCGATAAAGCTGCTCAAGGCGGTTTGATCTTAACCATAGAGGTAAGTGATGCCGCGGCACAGCCTGTAGCCAAACCGGCACCTGTTGCTGCACAGCCAGCAGCAGTGACAGTCGCGATTCCAGAACCGACACGACCAGCACCTGAACCACCAAAAACTATTGCACCAGCGCATCAACCTGCGCCAGTAGGAGAAAGTGCAGTAACGGCTAGCGGTAAACTTTCGCATGCCAGTCCATCGGTACGTAAATTTGCACGTGAATTAGGGGTTAACTTAGCCTTTGTACAAGGGTCAGCAGCTAAAAGCCGTATTTTGGAGCAAGATGTACAAGCTTACGTAAAAGGTGAGCTAGCCAAACCGCGCACTGAAAATATGGGTGCAGGTGTAAGCGGCTTTGCTGCATTGCCTATGCCCGTGATTGATTTTAGCAAGTTTGGTGACATTGAAAATAAACCATTATCACGCATCAAGAAATTGTCTGGTGCCAACTTGCATCGTAATTGGGTTACTGCGCCGCATGTAACGCAGTTTGATGAAGCTGATATTACTGATTTAGAAGACTTCAGAAAGTCTATGCAGACTGACGCTGAAAAACGTGGCGTTAAGCTCACCATGTTAGCGTTCTTAATCAAAGCATCTGTCAATGCGCTGAAAGCATATCCAAACTTTAATGCATCACTCGCACCAGATGGCGATAGCTTGATATTGAAAAATTACTTCAATCTCGGGTTTGCCTGTGACACACCAGATGGCTTGGTTGTGCCAGTCGTACGTGACGTGCATCAAAAAGATGTGTTGGATATTGCGCGTGATTTGGGCGAACTCTCTGCCAAAGCACGTGAAAGAAAATTAAAGGTAGAGGAAATGCAAGGCGGCTGCTTCACCATTTCCAGCCTTGGCGGTATCGGCGGTACGATGTTTACGCCAATTATTAATTGCCCGGAAGTGGCGATTTTAGGCGTGTCACGTTCTAGCATGCAACCTGTTTACGATGCTAAAACCAAGAGCTTTGAGCCGCGCTTGATTCTGCCGATGTCACTGTCATACGATCACCGCGTGATTGATGGCGCCGATGGTGCGCGCTTTACTAGCCATATGCGCATGATGCTGAGCGATGTGAGAAGATTGTTGCTTTAATCTTAAGTTACGCATGAACAAAGGCGCTATCGTTTCAGTTTTTGCTGGAACAATAGCGCCTTTTATCATTTTGGAGTAAGTTTTTTATAAATTCAGGAATAGCAAATACTATCTATAAGCCTTAAATTAGTGCGAAAGTCACAATACTAATCTTGATAATTTAACTGGTCTTAAGAGGAACATATCAGTCTTGGTAAACCAGCTTAGATTCTTAGCAAAATTACCCTATTCAAACGGCGTGCGCATTAGGGTAGAAAAGTTAGGTTTGATGATAAAATCATGAAAATTGAAAACGCAACTATTGAAGTTTAGCAAAGGGTGAGCATGAGTAATGTAGTGGAAGTTTTAGTACCAGATATTGGTAACTTTGAGAGTGTTGATGTCATTGAGGTACTTATAAAAGTAGGCGATGTCATCGCTTTTGATGATTCATTGATTACCGTGGAATCTGATAAAGCCTCAATGGACATTCCATCTTCGCAAGCTGGTACGGTCAAAGAATTAAAAGTTAAAGTGGGTGACAAGGTAGCAAAAGGTACATTGTTATTATTAGTAGAAACCACAGCTACTACAGAAGCTGTGGCTAAAAAAGTAGCGTCAGTTGCAGCGGCTGAAACGAAGGCAGCAGTAGCAGCTGTTGTAGAAAGGCCGGTTGCTGCTAATCTTGGGTCTGCGGATATTCACGCTGAAGTAGTCGTGTTGGGTTCTGGCCCTGGCGGTTACACAGCGGCATTCCGTGCGGCTGATTTAGGCAAAAAAGTAGTGTTAATTGAACGCTATTCGACCTTGGGCGGGGTTTGCCTGAATGTCGGATGCATCCCCTCTAAAGCGCTATTGCATACCGCTAAAGTCATCACCGAAGCAGAAGAAACTGCGCATCATGGGGTGAGTTTTAGCGCGCCAAACATCAATCTTGAGCAATTACGCGATTGGAAAGCCAATGATGTCGTCGCTAAGCTTACCGGTGGTTTAGCGCAAATGGCTAAACAACGCCAGGTAACTACGGTGGAGGGTGTTGGTAAATTTACCAGCCCTAATCAGATTGCTGTCACTGCTGCTGACGGTAAAGTAACGACGGTTTCATTCGATAACGCGATTATTGCCGCTGGTTCGCAAGCGACTAAATTCCCCGGCGCGCCGGATGATGAACGCATCATGGATTCTACCGGTGCATTGGCTTTAGCAGATGTTCCAAAAAGATTATTAGTGATTGGCGGCGGCATCATTGGTTTAGAGATGGGTACCGTATACGACGCGCTAGGCAGTAAAGTGAGCGTTGTTGAATTTATGGATGGCCTCGTTCAAGGTTGTGATCGTGACCTTGTACGTCCGCTGCAAAAACGCATGGAAAAGCGCTTTGAAAAAATCATGCTTTCTACCAAAGTCGCAAAAATGGAAGCCAAAAAAGATGGCATTCATGTGAGTTTCGAGGGCGAAGAAGCACCGAAAGAGATTCAAGTGTACGATCGCGTACTGGTTTCTATCGGACGTCGCCCAAATGGTAAAAACATTGCAGCGGAGCTTGCTGGCGTTGCCGTAGACGCCCAAGGCTTTATTGCAGTAGATAAGCAAATGCGCACTAACGTGCCGCATATCTTTGCGATTGGCGATATTGTGGGCCAGCCGATGTTAGCCCATAAAGCGACACATGAAGGCAAGGTGGCTGCGGAAGTCATTGCCGGGCATAAAGTTGAATTCCAGGCGCTCGCTATTCCATCTGTCGCTTATACAGACCCTGAAATTGCATGGGCAGGGGTAACTGAAATTGAAGCCAAAGCCAAAGGTATTGAGTACGAAAAAGCTTCATTCCCTTGGGCTGCTAGTGGCCGTGCTATTTCGATAGCCCGCACAGAAGGCGCAACTAAGCTGATATTCGACAAAACAACCCATCGCTTAATCGGCGCGGGAATTGTCGGTGTCAATGCTGGCGAATTGCTAGCTGAAGCAGTCTTAGCGATTGAAATGGGTGCTGATGCCCATGATTTGGGTTTAACAATC
>JBDSHU010000118.1:0-3276 GCA_039918335.1 Methylotenera sp.
ACTCTTTGTTGCCGAACTTACTGTATAACGAGCAACGTTACCGCCTGCCTTAATTGACCTACATGAGTATTATTAAAATTCTAACGGCCAATCACGCCAATCAACAACCTAGCATGCTGACATGGCCCATCATTCGGATGGGCTTGTTATATATATTGAACGGAAAGCTTTTTATCAAGCAAGGCCATCTGCCTGTCCCTGGCCATACTGTACCCAATGACTTTATAGGGGTGTGCGTGACCTCGGCTGCAGATGAAAAAACTGATGATTATGTCATCAAGCAGCTTAATGATTTGGGCATCAAAGAAGTGCGGCTGGACTTTAGCTACGGCGACACCCATGACTTTCATGCCCGGTTTTTAGAAAAGTTGTTAGCGCAGAATTTTAATGTCACTTTACACATTGTGCAGCCTTTTTTAAATGCAAAACAAATGGAAAGTGCAGCTGAACAAGCCACGTGGCAAGCATTTCTTGAAGAAGTATTAAACCGTTTTGGCGGTCAAATTTCGCGGGTTGAAATAGGTACCACCATTAACCGCAAGCGCTGGGCTGGTTATACAGTCAATGGTTTTTTACGTGCCTGGGATATTGCATTTAAAACGATTAAAAATAGAAACATTACACTGGCTGGGCCGAATGTCACTGACTTTGAACCTGTCTATAACATTGGTATTTTAAAAATGTTAAAGGCAAAAAATCAATTGCCTGATGTACATACCAACAACCTATTCAGTGAGCGTGTACAGGAGCCTGAGCGTTTTGATCACCGTGTACTTAAATATCGCTGGGCCACCATTCTTAAAGTAAACCTCATCAAGAAAGCCCGTCTACTTAAAAAAATTACGACTGATTTTGGCGTTAACAAGCTAGTATCACCGGTAGCCTTCTGGGCGATATATCGCATTCAACGCATCTTGCCGTACGGTGAACAAAAACAAGCCGATTACGCGGCAAGGTACATGGTACTCACCGCAGCTTCAAACAGCTTTGATCAAGCATTCTGGGGCGCGCTTATCTGCCATCGGGAAGGTTTGATTGATGACGGTTTAAAAGATGAAGAATACCCTGCGCTTGAACGTGTAACGCACTATGCCAGCGTCGATGGCAAAATCGGCAATTTCAAAGCTCACGCCAGCTTTCATGCAATTAAAACAGTGGCTAAAGTCATTCAAGGTGCGCGCTATCTAGCTACACTCGCTACTGCAAATGGTTTGGAAGTTCATCACTTTCAAACCGAACAATATGAAATTCATGCGGCATGGACAATCAACGGTAAAACAGTAGTTTTAGCAGATATCTATGACAAAAATGATATCCAACGCGCTGAAATTATGCATCGTGATGGTCAGTTGTTACTGGAAAAACCAGCAATTATTACAGAATCGCCAATCTATTTACGCTGGCCTAAGAACTATCCTATTCAAACACTCACCCAACCCCAACTAACAAAAAATCTAGCTATCCACGCCCACATCGAGCATTTAAATTACTACCCTTTTCAGCAAGACGGCTGGTTTGGGTTAATACTCGCGAAAAATACAGCTGAAGCAACGCTATTAGCCCACCAGCTTCATCCCGCGAAGTTAATCAGCCCCGTTAAAGAAAATGCGCTACGTCATGCACGTAATGCCATTTGGGCAATCATCGATCCACGCGATGCATCACAACAAATTACGGTCAAACAACCCGTAAAAATGTATCCACATAAAGCCTTTTTTGATCGTTTTAAGCCCAGCAAAGCCAAACGTAGTTGGAATGGTGCCGTCGAATTACTAAGACGCGGCATTGATACTGCAAAGCCTATTGCATTTTTTGAGAAACAAAGCGACACCACATTAAAACAAAACTTCTATATTTGTAACTTTGTTAATGCGGACTGCACGATAGGCGAAATGCTTATGCACTTTGCGCATGGTCATCAAGATTTTTTAAGCCCCAAAGGTGGTTGGCGCATTAGCGCAGACGAAGTTTACATGCAACTCGCTGAATATTTAATTACCATGCATGGCCGCGGTGTGTTTTTTAGAGATTTATCTGGCGGTAATGTGCTGGTCAAAATGCAAGCCGAAGGACAATTACATTTCTCATTAATCGATACGGCACGTGCACGCTTTTTTAATGTTCCTACGCCAGTGATAGATCGTATTTCAGATCTCACGCGTATTTGCAACAAGTTACACTGGGCAGGCCGTGAGCGTTTGATGGACTTATATTTGCGCCGTATCAACCGAACATTTACCTTGAAATATAAATTAGCTTTTTATCTCTATGATTTTAAAGTTGGATTGAAAAGGAAAATCGGTCGAAAAGGCATCAGAAAACTGATGAGAAGATTTAAACAGCCGGCTTAACTTAAATAAGCTTGTATGCTCATAAGCAATATCTAATGATTTTCATTAGTGTTCTTTAATGACTGACATCATGTTGTAATTTTTGATTAGCCGTACTATATATCTCACGTAAGTAAATGCTTTTAAGCAAATGCGATACGAATTTAACCTAACAGGAGAATTATTATGTGGACTACACCAGCTGCTACTGAAATGCGTTTCGGTTTTGAAGTTACAATGTACGTAATGAACAAGTAATTTAAATTATTAATTTGAACGTAAAACTTCAGATATATAATCAAAAGGGTGCTTAAAGCACCCTTTTTCGTTGCCTAAATTTTAGCAAGTATTATTTATTATTGTGGCAGTACAAATTCTTTCGGTAAGAATACCCAGATTTTTCCAGCTTGCTTCATCGCACCCGCTTTTGCACCCGCTTCAAATCCTGAACCCCAAAAGAAGTCTGCCCGCACGCCACCTTTAATCGCACCGCCAGTATCCTGCGCCATCATCAATCGTTTTAAAGGTTTTGCACTATTCGGTTCAGTGGTCGATAGAAATACCGGTGCCCCTAGCGGTACATATTTTGCATCTATGGCTACGCTACGTTCAGCTAATACAGGTACGCCAAGCGCGCCTAATGGCCCTGGCAGACCTGCTGGAAGTTCTCTAAAGAATACATAACTAGGATTGCTGTTAAGCAAGTCTTTTAATTTAGCCGGGTTATTTCGGGCCCAATTTTTAATACCTTGCATAGAAGCGTTTGAAGCATTTAGCTCGCCACGCTCGATGAGCAAGCTGACGCTCCGCCTCGGCGAGCTGATGGGAGTCAAGGACCTGCCGAAGACCTATGCCGAGTTCGAGCGCCTGCACGACGAGTACGAGGCCGATCACTTCGCCAACGACCCGGCAAACACCCAGGTGGCCGAGGCCAGCATCCGGATCG
>JBDSHU010000119.1:0-5055 GCA_039918335.1 Methylotenera sp.
TTCTTCAATAATTGCTTCAAAAATGGCATGCTACCCATTGTGTTGTCTGCTGAGATTGTTGATAGCATCTTCAATCAAGTCGAGGCTATGGAAGGCTACAAGCTTGATGTGGATTTAAGTGCACAAACTGTGACTACGCCGAGCGGTGAAGCTTATATATTTGAGGTTGATGCAGTGCGTAAACACAACCTGTTAAATGGCTTGGATGACATTGGTTTAACGATGCAGCAGCAAGATAAGATTAAAGTATTTGAAGCGAAGCATAAGCAAGCTCAGCCCTGGTTATTCAATTAAATTAGAACCCAACTAAATTAGAAAGTAAGTGATGAAATTAGCAATATTGCCAGGTGATGGCATAGGTCCAGAAATCGTTGCACAAGCTGTTAAAGTATTAAATGCGCTTAAACTCAATATCAGTATGACCGAAGCACCAATTGGCGGAGCTGGTTACGAAGCATCAGGCGATCCGTTGCCAGATGCAACATTGAAGTTAGCCAAAGAGTCTGATGCTGTTTTATTAGGTGCAGTTGGTGATTGGAAATATGACAAACTAGAACGCCATTTGCGCCCTGAGCGAGGTTTGCTGCGGATTCGTAAAGAACTTAATTTGTTTGCAAATTTACGCCCAGCCTTGCTTTACCCTGAATTAGCCGGTGCTTCAACACTTAAGCCAGAAGTCGTTTCTGGTCTGGATATCATGATTGTGCGTGAACTGACTGGCGATATCTACTTTGGCCAGCCGCGTGGTATTAGCACACTTGAAAATGGTGAGCGTGAAGGTATCAATACCATGCGTTACAACGAGTCTGAAATTCGTCGTATTGGTCGAGTCGCGTTTGATATCGCGATGAAACGCAACAAAAAGGTATGCTCTGTTGATAAAGCCAACGTACTGGAAACCACTGAATTATGGCGCCAAGTGATGATTGAGCTTTCAGCAGAATATCCAGAAGTAGAGTTAAGTCACATGTATGTGGATAATGCTGCGATGCAGTTAATTCGTGCACCCAAACAATTCGATGTGATGGTGACGGGTAATATTTTTGGTGATATTTTGTCAGATGAAGCTTCAATGCTTACGGGTTCTATCGGCATGCTGCCATCAGCTTCGCTAGATGCAAACAACAAAGGGATGTATGAGCCTAGTCATGGTTCAGCACCTGATATTGCTGGTAAAGACATTGCTAACCCATTGGCGACTATATTGTCTGCTGCCATGATGTTGCGCTACACATTCAATGACGAGGCGAATGCCTTGAGAATTGAAAACGCAGTAAAAGCAGCTTTGGCACAAGGTTACAGAACAGCCGATATTGTGACAGAAGGCTGTAAAAAAGTGGGTTGTAGTGCGATGGGCGATGCAGTTGTTGCTGCGCTAAATTAATTCAGGTTTAGAAAAATTAAGGTTTAAAGCATGTTAAAAGTAGGTCTAGTCGGTTGGCGCGGTATGGTGGGCTCAGTGCTCATGCAGCGCATGATGGAAGAAAATGATTTTGCGCTCATCAAGCCGCAATTCTTTACTACGTCTCAAGTCGGCGGAAAAGCACCGAATATAGGAAAAGACTCAGCGCCATTAAAAGACGCCAAAAATATTGCTGATTTACGTGCAATGGATGCGATTATTTCATGCCAAGGTGGCGATTACACCAGCGAGATATTTCCTAAGTTACGTGCTGCAGGCTGGCAAGGCCATTGGATAGACGCGGCCTCAACATTGCGCATGGAAAAAGACGCGGTGATTATTCTTGATCCAGTGAATATGCATGTCATTCAGGATGCTTATACCCATGGCAATAAAAACTGGGTGGGCGGCAACTGTACCGTCTCATTGATGTTGATGGCACTTAACGGCTTGTTTAAAGCTAATTTAGTGGAGTGGGCAACTTCAATGACTTATCAGGCAGCATCAGGGGCTGGGGCGCAAAATATGCGTGAACTGCTTAAACAAATGGGGGAGGCGCATTTTGCTGCGAGTGAGTTGCTGGCGAATCCATCCTCAGCGATTTTAGATATAGATCGCACGGTTGCTGGTACTTTGCGTGATGAGAAATTTCCAACTGCAAATTTTGGCGTGCCGTTAGCAGGTAGCTTGATTCCCTGGATTGATAAAGATCTGGGTAATGGTCAAAGTAAAGAAGAGTGGAAAGGCGGCGCTGAGACCAATAAAATCTTAGGGCGGGAGGCCAATCCTATTGTGATTGATGGCTTATGCGTGCGCATTGGTGCGATGCGTTGCCATAGTCAAGCGCTCACTATCAAGCTTACAAAAGATGTGCCATTAGATGAAATCGACCAAATGTTAGCTGAGGCTAATCAGTGGGCAAAAGTGATTCCGAATGAACGGGAAGCCAGCATGCGTGAACTTACACCAGCTGCTGTGACTGGCACGCTAAGCACACCAGTAGGTCGTTTACGTAAACTGAATATGGGTAATGACTATTTATCAGCTTTTACTGTAGGCGATCAGTTATTGTGGGGTGCTGCAGAGCCATTGCGTCGTATGTTGCGGATTTTAATAGAAAAATAACTTTTCAAATATGAACGTCATGTTTAAATACAACAACAAGACAAAACAACAACTACATAGCAGTTGTATATAATGTGCGTTATGAGCTTGCATAGCTAACTATTTGATGTTATTTTCATATTGCAAATAAAGTTTGATCAAGGGCAAGAATGTGCGCAAATTAAAAATGAAAGAAATATCATTAGCAGTGTGCCTAGCGCTTATGCCGTTTTCTGGCTTTGCGGCTGGTTTAGGTAAGCTGAATGTGAGTTCCGGCTTAGGCGAGCCACTGAAAGCGGAAATTGAGCTGTTGTCAGTCAGTGCAGATGAGCTTTCAACCTTGGTTGCGGCAATTGCCTCAGAAGAAGCTTATGCAACGCAAGGTATTACACGTCTAGGCATCCATAACAACATTCAAGTCGAATTGGCAAAAAGTTCAGATGGGTCGCCCATTCTGAAACTACGCTCTAATCAACCTATCAGCGACCCTTATCTAGACATGCTGATTCAAGTAGATTGGGCATCAGGGCGTCTGCAACGTGAATATACTATATTGCTAGACCCACCAGGTTATAAACAGTCTATTGATAATGCTGTAGCAATGCCTGTTAAACCACCTTCAGTCAATATGTCTAATAAGGGCACATCTTCCAATAATTCTCCTGCTCTTAACATTGATGGACAGGCACCAGCTAAAAAGTCTCAACAATCTAGGAAATCCCCTAATACTGCACCAAAAACAGAGCCATTAACTGAGGGTGATCAAGAGGTTACTACGCAACGCGGTGATACACTGAGTTTGATTGCAAAACAAATGCAAGTGGATGGAGTGAGTTTAGATCAAATGCTCGTTGGTCTTTATGAAAATAATAAGCCAGCATTTACTGAAGGCAATATGAATCGGCTTAAAGTCGGTCAAATCATTAAAGTGCCGAGTAAAGAGAGCTTAGCTTCGATTAGCACAAACCAAGCAGCGAAGTCAGTTAAAATACATTCCAGCAATTGGAATGCTTACCGCAACGCATTAGCGGGTGCTGTGGCCTCATCTCCAGCGATGGAAACTGCCGAGCAAAAACAAAGTGCGTCTGGTAAAGTAGGTGTGGCTGAAGATAAGGCTGCTCCAATAACAACAGGACCCAAAGATGTCGTTAAGCTTTCTGCCGGCGATAAAGCGTTAGCTAAAAATGGCGGTGATGCAGGTAAAGCCTTACAAGATAAAATTGCAGCTTTAGAAGAAGAAACTGCCGCACGTGAGAACTCTTTAAAAGAAGCCCAGGAACGTACGGCTGCATTAGAGAAACAAGTGCAAGATATGCAAAAATTACTGGCGATGAAAAGTCAGGCAATGTCAGATGCACAGAAAAACGCTGAAACAGCTAAAGGTGTCGTTGAAGTGCCTGCAGCAACACCAGAAGAAAAGTTAACCGCTGGTACATTGGAAGCGCAAAAAGGTGAAGGGACTGTTAATCCAAGCGCGGATAACACAGTCGTTGATAATGCTAATACAGTCAGTCCTGCTGAAGAAAAACCTGTTGTTAATGTTCCACCACCTGCCGTTAAGCCTGTCACTCCCCCACAAACCAACCCTGAACCTGTAGAGGAACCTGGCTTTCTAACAAGCTTAATGAATGCTGTTGATCTAACTATATTAGGTGCTTTAGGCGGAGTTGCTTTGTTGGGCACGGGTTGGATGTTTTTGCGTAACAAACGTAGAAAAGATTTAGATAGTTTTGAGCGCGGTATTCTTACTTCCGGTGGTCTACGTGCAAATACTGTTTTTGGTAATACCACGGGTAATGCAAGTACATCAGATACCTCGTTCCTAACAGATTTTGCACAAAGTGCTGATGGCAGCATGATCGATACCAATGATGTTGACCCTATTGCTGAAGCTGAAGTCTATATGGCTTATGGCCGCGACGCCCAAGCAGAAGAAATATTGAAAGATGCTATTTCTAAAGAACCTAAACGTTACGAATTACATTTGAAATTGTTAGAAATGTATGCGGCACGTAAAGATACTTCAGCATTTGAGGCGATCGCAGGCGAACTTTATACAACACTGGGTGCAGATGATCCTGTGTGGATAAAAGTGGCAGAAATAGGCGTGACTATGGAACCTGAAAACCCATTGTACGACGTGAGTAAATCGGTTCCGCTGGCAACATCAATAACGCAAACTTTTGATGTACCTGATTTACCTAATAACTCACGTGATAATAAAAAAACTAGTGATTTAGGAGCTGATAATTTAGGGAAGGGTGATTTAGATTTTTCACTTGATGATAATGTGGATGACTCCCATTCTGGAGTAATGCAGAGTTTTTCTACTGCTCAGAATGATGTGCAGGACGTGTCGTTTGATCTCGGTTCAGGAGATATGGGCTCAGCAGAAGTGAGTCATTCTAGTGACGCAGTATCTGAAAATATGCTTAACTTTACTTCGGAGTTAAATTCAACTGATAGTTCAATTGATTTTGATTTGGGTGAGTTTAATGCAGATACTAATCTTGCTGATAATAAGCCGACCTTAGAGGATACTATAAGTA
>JBDSHU010000120.1:0-5764 GCA_039918335.1 Methylotenera sp.
TATCATGCTTAAAACGTGCATGGCATGCGGGTGTATCCATCTGGGAGTCGCGTGAGCGCTGCAATGATTTTTCAATAGGAATAGAACTTGAAGGATCAGACTTCGAACCGTTTGAAGCAGCACAATATCAAACGCTTAAAAGTTTGATCGCAAGTCTTGGCAATCAATATTCAATAAAAAATACTGTAGGACATTCTGATATTGCACCAGATAGAAAAACTGATCCTGGACCCTATTTCGATTGGTCGCAGATTAATGTAACTCAGCAAACTTAATACATCATTCGCGATATAGTTAAAAATTCAGATGGGCTTATATACCGTGTAATGGTGAAAGGCATATTCGCCAATACTTCAATTTAAAAAATTTATCTCTTAATAATTTTTACCAGATATTCTAATGTTAAGTCCGCTACTTTAGGCTGCCACAAACTGGAGTTTTCTGGAAAATTTTTAAATTCACCAGTACGTGAATAACCAAGACGCTCGTAGAAAGCAATAAGCTCACTGCGTAGCGTAATCACAGTCATATGAAAGCCTACCACGCGCCACTCCCTGAGCATCATAGCCTCTGCAGCTTGAATCATCGTCGCACCGTGGCCTTTATTTTGCAGGGTAGGCTTTACGGCAATCATACCAAGATGGGCAATATTTCTTCCGTAAGCGTCTTGCTTCTCGCAGCAAACGCTGGCAATGATTTGGTCCCGCAACACCCCTACTAAAATAAAGGCATCGTCACGTTGAATAATACGGGCAACTTCTTGCGTGGTCGTACGTAAGCCATCCAGTATATCCGCTTCAGTTGTCCAACCTGCGCGGCTACTTTCGCCGCGATAGGCTGAATTAATCAGATCAGCAATCGCTTGTGCGTCGCTCAGTTCGGCTTTGTGAAAATGCAGCATATTAATTGTCTACTTACTTTGTACTTAATTGGAACATTATTTGAGCGTTTAGCTTTTATTCACTAACTTTTGCACGACTAAGCTGCCTATCATATCGCCTTGCACATTCACTGTAGTGCGTATCGTATCCAATAGCCTATCAATAGGCAGCAGAATTGCAATCGCTTCTGCGGGCAACCCTACACTTTGCAGCACCATCACCATCGTTACCATTCCTGCGCTGGGAATACCAGGTGCACCCACCGCAGCAATCATTGCCGTCACAAACACAATAAGTTGTTGCGTTAGATTAAGGTCTATCCCTACTAAATTGGCAATAAACAAGGCCGCGGCAGCTTCATATAACGCTGTACCATCCATATTGACCGTGGCACCGAGCGGTACAACAAAGCCTGCAATTTCCGGCTTAACGTGTAAATGCTGCGTTGTGCAACGCATGGTCACTGGCAACGTAGCCGAGCTTGAACTGGTAGCGAATGCCGTAATGAGCGCTTCGCGCGCACCGCGCCAAAACCATAGCGGCGTTTTACCTGTAATGAGATATAAAAGCAGCGGCAAAATGACCACGCCATGCAGTAAAGTAGTGCTGACAACGACTGCAATGAATTTAGCCAATGTGCCTAACATTGCGGTATCTTGAGTAGCAACTAGCTTTATCAGCAATGCAGCAATACCAAACGGTGCTAACACCATGACCCAACCGACAATGCGCATTGTCAGTTCCAGCAGCTCCTGCAATGGATTAAGGATATTTTTATAGCGGTCGCCACCCATCACCAGGGCGACGCCTAAAATAAGTGCGAATATCACCACTGCTAGCACATCTCCTTTTGCCAAAGCGGCAAACGGATTCATAAATAAACCATGTAAGAACTGGGCAAAAAATTCAGGCAGCGGTAGTTGTTGTGCAGAAAAATTTTGCATCGCATCTGCAAACATCGCAATCTGCAAACCACTACCCGGCTTGAAATAATTGCTGGCAAACATACCCAAGGCTATTGCAATCGCCATCGTGAACATAAAAAATACTAAGGTAGTGATCCAAACCCGGTGCATTTGCTGATGCTGGCGCAAATTAGCAATACCGACCGCGATGGAACAAAATACCAGCGGAATTAAAATCATTTTGAGTAAATCAATGAAGAGCGTGCCAATTAGTCCCGCGGTATATAAGCCCGTCTGCACTACATGATTGTCTAACCCTAAGGAATGAAAATATAGCCCAACCGCAACTCCAAAAATCGCACCTGCTAAGATTTGAATATTGAGGCTAGGCAGTTTCATGAGTGGTTACTCTTTGATTGCTTTAGGTTTAGCTGTTTTTGCTTTAACTACCTTTTCAACTTTTTCTTTTACCACTTTTTCTTTAACTATCTTTTCTTTAACTACTTTGGCAGCTTTTGGTGTTGCTGCTTTCAGTGGCGCATCGATAGCGGCATCTTTAACGGCTACCGGTTTTTTCGGCGCAGCTGTTTTTTTGGTTTTAGTTTTAGGTTCTGTTTCATTTACTGATAAATCCTCCTCCGCAGCCTGCTCAGTGATTACAGCAGGCTCGCTGCCTACTGCCAATTTTTCGAATACTGCAGCAAAGAAACCATCGGTTTGATGTAAGTGCGGCAGTAGTTTTAGATATTTACCTGTATCTAAACTGATTTGTTGTTGGCTCAAAATCTCCGCAGCATTGAGCAATTTAAAATCCGCATGATTGGCTAAGAAATTTTCTGCGATATTTTCATTCTCGTCTTGTAACAAACTGCAGGTGGCGTAAATCAAACGGCCACCTGTTTTAGTTAATCTAGCAGCACGCGCCAAAATTGCTGCCTGCTTTACATTAAGCTGTGCTAAATCTTCAGGCATTTGGCGCCATTTTAGATCTGGATTGCGACGTAGCGTACCTAAGCCAGTACAAGGCGCATCCACTAGCACACGGTCAAATTTGCCATTCAAGCGTTTGAGTTTAGGATCGTTTTCGCTGCTGATCACTTGGGCGTTGAGGTTACTCAAGCCGGAACGTTTCAAACGTTTGCCTAAATTAAATAAGCGTTTTTCTGACACATCAAACGCATATAAACGGCCGGTATTGCGCATTAACGCGCCTATTGCCAAAGTTTTTCCGCCTGCGCCTGCACAGAAGTCAGCAATCATCATGCCGCGCTTAGGCGCTACCAAGTGGGCCAGTAACTGGCTGCCTTCATCCTGCACCTCAATATTACCTTCCGTAAACAACACATGACGGCTGATATTCAAACGCAATGGCATGCGCAGACCAATCGGCGAATACGGTGTTTTGGTAATATTGGCTTCACCCGAGGTATTTTCAGCCACCATTTTTGCCATTATTTCATCGCGCGACCCTTTAATGGTATTGACACGAATATCTAACGTCGCTGATTCATGCATGCTACGCGCGATAGTTAACGCTTCAGCTTCGCCATATTGTGCTACCAGCTTATCCCACAGCCAATCACGTACATCGGCTTGCACTGCCAATGGCATGTTTTCTGTCGACTTTGCTTTAATCGTATGTGCCCACTCGATTTGCTGCTCACTCAACATAGGCTCAAGCTTTTGGATGCTCATGCCTTGCACACGCAACATCCACGCTAAAATCAGCTTACGTGCATCATCTGGGTCATTTTCTTCATTCGCCGTCACCGCACTTAAATAACGTAATCTGCGTAATACGCCATAGACACTTTCTGCCACAAAGGCACGCTCTTTAGTACCTAGATCGCGATTATTACGAAAAAAATCGCTTAATTTCGCATCGGCTGGACTATTAAAATCAAGTAGGTTCGATAACACTACTGCGGCTTGCCGTATTAAATTTGGCGTCATTTGATTCTCTTTATATGATGGATGGCGCCTCTAAAATGGGCGCTCACTACTACTGATTTAATGCTCTCTAGTTCACTGGCTTTTCTGTTTTGAGGCTAGTCACTAGCATCTCATACACTTTGCCTTCTTTTTCCGTTTTGCGTATTTTAACAGGTACGTACTGATAATCTAAGGCTAACCACAATTCAGTTTTTTCATCGCCGCTGCTATCTGTACGCGCGATATGAATTGTGCTTAATTTACCCATCTTAGTGTCGATGGTTTCCTCAGCTTCAAAAACATAATCATAAGTGCCTAATTTTTTACCATTCGTAATGTTTAGCTGCATATTCTGCAAAGGCGGCACAAACATAAACTGGTACATAAAACTTAAAAGGTCTTGCGTGCCTTCTACCAGCGCTACGGTTTGATCGCCTTTAGCTGTATGCATATTAAGTTTTTTTTGTTCCCAATCAAAATCTGCACTATAAGTTTTATTTTTTTTATCCCCAAACTGATATAAATAGCGCCTAGGCTGCAAGCCAATATTGCTCAAAAAACCATCGCTGGTTTGCAATAAATCTGGAATGACCAATGCAGCGAAGCCTTTAGCCTGCATCAAACTTTTTAACTGATATTGCTCCCCATTAGCGCGTAACTCATACACAATTGTAGCCTTACCTGCTGGGCTACTATCCACATTCTCTGATATCTCTGTGCGTACATCAAAAATTGCTTCAACATACTTGTAAGCGTTGGGATTAATCTTTACCCCTAATACCTCTTCCTGATTTTCAGTAGCTATTTCAGCAGGTACTACCTCATCTACATTTGTGGTTTCAACTGCATCACTGGGAGCAGGTAGATCTGCTGGTATGGTTGATGCAACGACTACTGCATTCGATGCTTCTACTACATCAGGTACAGGGTTAATGACAACAGGTTCTGCAGGTATGGGAGTAACAGGCGTCTTTTTAATAGGTGTTGAATCCGATTTCTTAACAACTTTTTCAGGTACTGGCTTCGCTATGATTGGACTTTTAAAAAGCAATCTCGCCTCAATCATTTGAGGCTGCTCATCAATTTCAGATAGATTAAACTGAAATTTACCAATTAAAAACAAATGCAGCATAACTGAAAGAATCAGCGCAATGACAAGCCGCTGATCGCTGGTAGTTTTAAGTACGGGCTGCAGTAAACGTTTCCAGCTACTCAAAATATGACTAATCCAGATGTAACTCTGTAAGTGTTTGTTCTAGCTTTTGTCCATTATCGTCAATCAACAATATACGCACAGGCACGTAATGATGCTCAATGCTTAACCAAAGCTCTTTTTTTTCAGTTTGTGTTTTATTTTGCTCAGGCGGAATTAAATGCAAAGTTTTATAGGATGTGCCGGCTACTTCCAACACCTCCTGCTCAGGATTGATTTTGTACTGATACCGATTTAGTTTTTTACCTGTAGTAAGGTCCACCGTAATTGTTTCTTTCAATGGCGCCGGCAAAAACATAAACTGGTAAGGATAGCTCGCTAAATCTTGCGTGCCCGCACTAAGTGCAGCCTCTTTCACTTTACCTTTTACCAGCATATGCAAGATATTTTTAGGCCAATCAAAATCCGCGATTAATGCCTTTTTAGGATTATCCCCTTGCTGCAATTCAAAATGAGCAGGCTTCAAGCCATTTGCTGTCACTTCGCCAGCACTCGTTAATTTACGCTCGCCAAACAAGGCATAGACACCGATTCCTTTAGTAACGCTTTCAATTTTGTAAGTGTTGCCTGAAACAATAAATTGCTCTTTTACGGTAGCAAAAGGCTGCCCGTTTTTAGTGACTTCATAATTCGCTTGAATACGCTTGGGTAGCGCATCTTGTGCTGCCGAAATAGTAGACACCATTAAACAAAACACAAAACTTAATACTTTGATATAACTCAACATAGCAACTCCTTAATAGACACGCAGCTATGGTTAACGCATGAAGTGGGATTTTAGATACAAGTAGAATTCTTTATAGTGGTTTTTGTTTATAGATGTCAGTATTGAT
>JBDSHU010000121.1:0-3058 GCA_039918335.1 Methylotenera sp.
GGTGGTAGTGATCCATTTTCAGGTGGCGGCGGTGGTTTTGGTGGCGGTGGCGCTTCTGGCGATTGGTAATGGAGAAGATTGGAATGTCATCTAAATTTAACAAAATATTCTTCAAAAGATTATTGAGACATTTATGTATTTTACCGAATGCGGTTAGTCAGCATTTTTCTGTTGAAGCGATGCGCCGCATAGAAGCCGCCATCGCCAAAAGTGAGGCACTACACTTTGGTGAAATTCGTTTTGCCGTAGAATCAAACTTGCATGTGTTTGAAATCTTTAAAAGAAAATCAGCCAAAAAGCGCGCGATTGAAGTATTTTCAAATCTGCGCGTGTGGGATACTGAACAGAATAATGGCGTGCTGATTTATTTGCTTTTAGCTGACCATGATTTTGAAGTGCTGGCGGATCGCGGTATTCATCATCATGTAGGAAAAGATGGTTGGGAGAACATCTGCCAAGAAATGGAGACCATGTTCAGGCACGGAAAATTTGAGGATGGGGTGTTATATGGCATTGCAAAAATTAGTGAATTGCTTGTGCAACACTATCCTGCACATAGCGGAAATGTAAACGAGTTGCCCAATGCGCCAGTTGTTCTTTAAGCTGTTCGCCATTACTTTAAAGCTATGCCTATTATTTTCCATCACACTAGCTAATGCTGAAGCTGCGGTTTCAGACATCACACGTATTTATCACCAAACGCCTACATTAGAAGGCTTCGATGTATGTTTTGGCGGAGGCTGTGCTGAGATTAAACAAGTATCACTTAGTCCAGAAGAATGGCGAAAAGTAAAAGCCGTTTTTACGGATATCAATAATCTTCAAATGAGTTCCGAGCAGGAGCGTAAAAAAATCGCGAATGCAATCGGTGTACTTGAAACTATAGTTGGCTTGAAAATTGGCACCAATAAAGATATTGCAGGTACATTCAATAATGCAAGCTATCCTGGACAGCTGGATTGCAACGATGAGGCGATTAATACTACTAGCTATATGCGTTTGATGCGTGAGAATAATTTAATCAAATTGCATGAAATTGAAGACATGCGTACCCGTAATTTCTTTTTTACCGGGTGGCCGCATACTACTGCGGTGATGCATGAAACAGCAACTGGGCAACGCTTTGCCGTAGATAGCTGGTTTTACGATAACGGCATACCAGCGACTATCGTGCCGTTTGATTTGTGGAAGTCGGGCTATATTCCAGTAGACAGCCCATTAAGCCATTCACACCAGGTACACCAATCTTCAGAATGATCGGGCATAACTCTTACTGACTAAATGACTGATTCTATGTAAAATTCGCTCTTTGATTTTTTGCAACGATTAGACCATAACATGCGCGCCTCACAATTTTTCTTCAATACCCAAAAAGAAGCTCCTAACGATGCAGAATTAGCTAGCCATATCCTAATGGTACGTGCGGGTTTGATAAAACGGCTTGGTTCCGGGCTTTATAGCTGGATGCCGCTTGGCCTAAGAGTATTGCGTAAAGTTGAAGCGATAGTGCGTGATGAGATGAATAAAGCCGGCGCGTTAGAGCTGCTGATGCCAGCGGTGCAACCCAAAGAGTTGTGGGAAGAAACCGGTCGTTGGGCAGTGTTCGGCCCGCAAATGCTCAAAATTACTGATAGGCATGAACGCGAATTTTGTTTCGGGCCGACGCATGAAGAGGTAATTACCGATATCGCCCGTAAGGAAATCCGTAGTTATAAGCAATTGCCACTTAATTTTTACCAAATTCAAACTAAATTTCGCGATGAGATTCGCCCGCGTTTTGGCGTGATGCGTGCACGTGAATTTATGATGAAGGATGCCTATTCGTTCCATAGCAATTTTGGGTCGCTTGAGCAAACTTATGAAAGCATGTTTCAAGCGTACAGCAAAGTATTTAATCGACTCGGTTTAAAGTTTCGTGCAGTAAAAGCGGATACCGGCGCAATTGGCGGCGATGGCTCTCATGAGTTTCATGTGTTGGCTGATTCTGGCGAAGATGGCTTGGCTTATTGCGATACTTCTGATTACGCCGCCAATGTGGAGTTAGCTGAAGCGGTAGCGCCTGCAATGCGCGCAACACCTAATGAACTGATGCAGGATGTTGAAACTCCTAAGCAAACTTCATGTGAACAGGTTGCAGAATTACTTAATATCGGTTTGGAGCGTACGATTAAAGCGATGGCTTTGATTGGTACACTTGAAGATGGTACTTCGCAATTTCATTTGTTACTACTACGCGGCGATCACCGGCTAAATGAAATTAAAGTGAATAAGCTAGAGGGTTTAAAAGAGTTTAGATTTGCTACTGAAGAAGAAGTGCGCGCTAATTTAAATTGTCCGCCCGGTTTTATTGGACCTGTTGGCGTAGGTGTACATGTAAAAATTATTGCAGATAGAACCGTCGCTGCAATGAGCGACTTTGTCTGTGGTGCGAATAAACCAAAATATCACTTAAAAGGTGTGAATTTTGGTCGTGATTTACCTGAGCCAAGCTTGGTGGCAGATATCCGTAACGTAGTTGATGGCGATGTGAGTCCCGATGGCAAAGGCACATTGTCACTTTGTCGCGGTATTGAAGTTGGGCATATTTTTCAATTACGTACTAAGTATTCTGAAGCGATGAATGCAACTTATCTTGATGAAAATGGCCAGACGCAAGTAATGGAAATGGGTTGTTATGGTATTGGCGTTTCACGTATTGTCGGCGCGGCGATTGAACAAGGTAATGATGATCGCGGTATTGTTTTCCCTACCAGCATGGCGCCATTTACTTTGGCTATTTGTCCAATTGGCTATGAGAAATCAGAAGCTGTTAAAATAGCGGCAAATAAACTGCATGACGAGTTATTAGCGGTTGGTATAGACGTGATACTGGATGACAGAGGCGAGCGCCCGGGTGTAATGTTTGCGGAGGCTGATTTAATGGGCATTCCACATCGCATAGTGATAGGCGAGCGTGGCTTGGCTGATCATCAGGTTGAATATAAAGCAAGGGTATCTGCAGAGGCGCAATCGATACCCTTAGCTAATTTAGTCGAATTTGTACAAAATCTTACGCGGG
>JBDSHU010000122.1:0-3924 GCA_039918335.1 Methylotenera sp.
AGGCAAAAGGTGAGATGGCAGTGAATAGTATTTGGCTTTCAGGCGGTGGACAAATGCCACAGTCTGCAGCTTTTAAAAATGACGCAGATTTAGTGGTCGCTCATAGTGCTTTTTATGAAGGGCTAGCAAAATGGTCTGGTATTCAATATCAAAGCGTACCTGCCGACTTGAATGGTTTATTAAGCGATGAAAATCAACATGTGCGATTACAATTAACGGATGTGCAAAACAGCTTCGAACTATTGTTAACGCCATTAAAAAACAGAACAATCAAACAGTTAACCTTGAATCTAGGCTTCTATGAAAAATGTCTGGTAGCTGAAATAACCCCGCTGGATATCTATAAATTTTGGCGTAGCAACAAGCCTATCTTGAATCTAACATGACACTCATCGTTCAACGCATCATCTCTCAGAAGCAGAATAATTTTTTGCTTAAATTACAGTAACCCAATATTTAAGATAAATAAATGCAATTAACAAATAACAAATTACCTAAATCAATTATCAAAAGCCGTGAAATCAATAAGGTGGTTTTAAAAGATTTGGTAGGCCAAGGCTTTCCTGATTGGTTAGCAATAGTACTTTCATCTAGGCTTGATAACAGTATTTCAAAAGATAAATTATATTCTGATGATCTTGCTTCTATTGAAGATCCATCTTCAATTCCAGATATGGATAAAGCCGTTAAGAGAATTGTTCAGGCAATATTAAACAAAGAGCGCGTTGTATTTGCATGTGACCATGATATGGATGGTACGGGATCAGCAGCTGTGCTTTGGACAGCATTTACAGAAAACTTTGGTGTTGATCCAACGCTGCTAAGTGTAATTACAAGTCACAGATTAACTGAAGGATATGGGATAACTTTACCTGTTGTAGATCGAATATTAGCCACTAATTGTAAATTAGTAATATCTGCTGATAAAGGAAGTAGTGACGAACCAAGAATCAAAATACTTTCAGAACATGGTATTGACGTTATAGTCACCGATCATCATGAAATAGGTGAAGATGGACCACCTAAATCCGCTTTTGCAGTTGTAAATCCAATACGTGAAGAATCAACCTATGACAAACATATTTGTGGGGCAGCAGTTGCGTTTCTAACAATGGCAAAGGTTAGATCTGCACTTATTGAAACTGTTGATGGACTGAAAATTCCAAGTTTGGCTTCTCTTTTAGATTATGTTGCAGTTGCAACGATTGCGGACTGTGTTTCCATGAAACCTACAAAAAGTCATGCTAATCGTACTTTTGTAAAAAGAGGATTGCAGTTAATTAACAGAGGTTCTCGAGCTTGTTGGAAAGTTTTCTGTGAAGATAATCAAGGACCAGTTGACGCTGATACTATTGGTTTTAAATTGGCACCTGCGGTTGCTGCAGCGGGCCGACTTGATTGGGCGGAGGCTGGATTTAAATTTCTAATTTGCAAAACAACAACAGAAGCCAAATCTCATTGGCTACATCTTCAAGAAGAAAATTCAAAGAGAAAAGATATTGAAAAGCGATTAAGAGAAAAGGCATTTGCTGAAGCGAGTGAAAAAGAAGGGCAGTCGATAGTTATTTTTCTTGAGGATGGTCACAGTGGTGTTCATGGAATCACCGCAAGCCGAATTGTGGAAAGCTTTGGAAAACCTGCTGGGATTTTTTCTCCCAAAGGATTGGGCAGTAAAGATAATGATGCAATAGGAAAGTCAAAAATTGCATCAGGATCATTTCGGGGAGTACCTGGGTTACATGTCAGAAATGCGCTTGCAGATGTAAATGAAATGCAACCAGGACTGCTGATAGGATTTGGTGGGCATCATGGAGCTGCAGGAGCTTCAATTTTGATATCAGAATTTGAAAATTTCATTGTGCTCTATGAAAAGGCCGTCAATAAACAACTTGGTGATAGAAATTTGTACCCGGAAATATATGAGGATGGTGAAATTCCGAATCACCTTAGTTACTATGAGTTGCTTGAGGAGCTAGAGAAACTTGAACCATGGGGACGTGATTTCCCATATCCAACTTTCATAGGTACTTTTGAAATAAAGAGCATTAAATCTCTTGGTGATGGAACTCACCTTAAGTTTACATTCGTTAATGGTAACGATCCAATTGATGCTATTTGGTTTAATGTAACGCAAGAAGAAAGAGATTTTATCCAAATGGGCGGCAAGTATACGTTTCTATATAAGGTTAAGAGTAATTGGTATAGGGAAAGAAAAAAAATACAATTGCAAATCGTGGAACGTTATGAAGAAAATAATAAATAGTTTGATATTGAATTGGAATAAATTACCTTCAGCTGGCCATGAATATTACAGTAAAAAAAGCCGTCAATATGTCCGGAACTTGCCCCCGATGCTCCTGTAGCACTGATTCAAGGATAGAATAATATTAGGCCGAACACGGCAAATACGGTGATATGCATGAACCCTTGAATCGGCGAAGTTCGCTGTCCGTTGAAAGTAAGCATGCTAAGTGCCATTGTCACAACGAAAAGCGTTATCTCTGCATTTGAGAGACCCATGATTACCTGTTTCCCGGTGATCAGGCCTATCACTAGTAGCGCCGGAATAGTGAGGCCGACTGTGGAAACGAAGGCTCCCAGGCAGAGATTGATCGTCCGCTGCATTTCATTGTTCATTGCCGCTCGAACGGCAGTGATGGATTCTGGCGTAAACACAATGATGGCAATCAGAACTCCTCCTACAGCAGCTGGCGCGCCGGCTGCCGCAATACCATAGTCCATGACGATGGCGAGGTGGTGAGCGAGTAGGACAATCGGAAGAATCAGAGCCAGAAGAATGCAGGAGCGGATCGCTATGGACCGTGTGTCGCGTGAATTGGATGTAGAAAAGGTAGCATCCTTTATTTCGTGTCGCTTTTTCGGAACTGGAATTGTCATCGCCCCTTGCTGTGGTTGGACGAAAAACCTATGGTGGCTTCGCATCTGCATCCAGAGAAACGTGCCGTACAAAAGCGCAGTCAGAACCGAAATCCCGACTGCTTGCGTTATAGAGAATTCTCCCGTGCTAGTGGTGTAATTAGGCAGCACCAGCGCTATGCCGGTAAGTAGGGCAATCATTGATAAATATGCGCTCGCGCCTTGTGCATTGAACTCCTGATCCCCATGACGAGTCGCGCCAGCTATCAGGCAGATTCCCATCACCAGATTCATGATGATCATCATCACGGCGAATATGGAGTCCCGCCCGATAGTCGGAAACTCCCCAGGTCCGAGCAACACCGATGCGATCAGGACCACTTCAATTAAGACGATGGACAAGGTCAGGATCAATGTTCCATAAGGCTCACCCAGTTGTTGTGCCAAGTGCTCAGCTTCGCGCACGACCCCAAATGACGCTGCTAGGATGGTGCTGAACAGCACGACGAAGATGCCAGTTGCCACAGCCGGATTGAGCGGCTCGCCGAGCCAGCCAGCGCCAAAAACCGCGAAAAGCCCAACGACCAGCCAAGCGCCAACGAGCCTCAACCATGTCGCAGGTGGTACAAGCCGCTCGCGTTTAACATGAGCAGAGATGCTGTGTTTTGTAGAATGTTTTGCCATTGTTAATAGTTCCTTATTCCGACGGAAGATGGTGTGATACAACGTTTTCTGGAGTACTGACCGAACGCAGTTGGAGAAGAGCACACAACAGTGCGCATTAGTGCAAGAAGATTGACCATGCATATTCCCGTAAGAAGTGCAGGGCCGTCCCTTATGAAAGATGCATGACTAAGGTCGTCCTCAGTCAGGTTAAAGCTTGTTTTACTCGACCGTCAAATATTATCACAATGAAAGCCCGGCTCGCTACCAGCTAATGCCAACTAACACCTTAGAAGTATTGTTCAGCTTATGGCACAAAATTATACTTTCTCTACTTAACAAAAAGCATTCCGAGAAAATATATGGACATCATGCCCAGCAAAG
>JBDSHU010000123.1:0-2938 GCA_039918335.1 Methylotenera sp.
GCACCCACGTTTTGAAGTCGCGTTAGAACGCGCATTGACTGAGCTACTGCAAGGCCGTGCAATGGATAGCTTAAAAGGCTTCGTTGCCCCAGGTTTTGATATGGAAGAAATTGCCGATTCACAAAACTTAGAAATTCACTTTGTAGATTCTAGCGGTGTGATTAGCTGGGACTTTTTACGTAGCACACCAGATTACGAATTTGTAGACTGGAATTTTGGTACAACGACTGAAGAAGATTACAACTGGTGCGTCAATACCATTCATAACAGCGGTCACGATATGTACATCGCCGACTTTATGCATCTTGGCGTCTATGCCTGCCGCATTTTTGTACCCGGCATGTCTGAAATCTACCCCGTGGAAGAATTGCAGTGGGAAAACAATACCGTGGGTAACTTAGTGCGCCCATATGCATTGCGTTTGCCTGAATTGAGCCAAGCTGAATCTGCGGAACTACTAGAAACCTTGTTAGAACTTGACCTTGCAGATGAGCTACCTGTTACCACATTGATAGGCTTGTGCGCAGACCCAAATACCACTTGGGTTGATCTGCGTGCAGGTGAACTTAAAACTTTGGCGGCGCTTGCCGCTGGCGATACAGATGAAATTCTAAATGGCTGCGCATGGTACAGATTAAAGAGATGACCGAGTCGGATGACACCGCTGCATTTGAAGCGAATCTAACCTTACTTTACGGCATAGAGACTTTGAATCAAGCGCATCAACTATTAAGCCGTGAAGAACAGTTTTTTGGTTTATGCACGCTAGGGCCAAACATGGAAGGCAGTATGATGCATCAGCGCTTGCTCGAAGCTTATGGCAAGGTTTGGCATTAAGCTGATTTGTCCGTAAATATACACTTAATATCCTACTTTATTTACGGCTTTGAAAATTAGGGAGAAAACCAATGCAATTTAGGCCAATGAAACTGAGCTTTCTTGTTGCAACATTTGTGCTTGCTGCCTTGGCCTGCTCAAAACATGAATCAGACGCTAACCCTATCAGCGTTACAAGCGACAGCAATGCAATCTCTAAGCCCGCAACCGATCAATGGCTTGGCAAATGGAACGGGCCAGAGGGAACATTTCTCCTACTTACTGGAGGAAACGGAAAATACGAAATTACTATCCAGAATCTTGATGGCCCGCTCAACTATCAAGGCACTACTGTTGACGGTCAAATCCAATTTACGAGAAATGACATAAAAGAAACTATCCGCGCCACCAATGGCGAAGAAACCGGCATGAAGTGGCTAAGCGACAAATCCTGCTCGGGTAATCGCATGATGCTCCCAAATCCATGCCTTATTAAGCTGGTAATCTTTAAACGCACTCACCGCACTGACCAGCAATCCGCTATTACCGTCGGGGCGCAATTGTAAATCTGTTTCGTAGAGCAGGCCCGCAGAAGTCAAACTATTGAACCAGTTGTTAATGCGTTGAGCGAAGCGCGCATAGACTTCGCCTGCCTCGGGCGCATCGTCATCGTATAGAAAAATAATGTCTAAATCCGAAGCGTAACCTAGCTCTTTACCGCCTAACTTACCATAACCTATCACAGCAAATTTAGGCACATCCAAATGCTTGCCTTTAATGTATGACCAAATATTCTCCAAACTTACACTTAACACCAACTCTGCTAATGCACTCAAATAATCTGAAAGTTTTTCTAAAGGTAATTGTCCGGCAATATCTTGTGCAACCAAACGAAATACACTGGCATGCTTAAAATGCCGCATCACATCCATTTGCCGTTCAATATCGCCTTCAACCTCGGCTAACCGTTTCACCAGCTCGGCTCGCATAATAGAAAAATCTGGTGCTGCATATAACGAACGTGTATCTAACAACTCGTCTAATAGAATAGGATGTTGCGTTAGATAGTTAGCCAGCCACGGGCTGCTACTACACAACTTGACCAGCAAATGCATCGCTTGAGGATGCTCGGCGAGCAAGGCTAAATAACTGGCGCGACGACAAATGCTTTCTAATAGATCAGTGACGCGGATTAGTGTAGTTTCAGGATTTTGCATGGTGGCCGCAAGTGAAAGCACATGCGGCATGAGCGCATCGAAACGCTGACGGCTTAATTCTGGCAGTTGTAGATAGCGGCTAGTTTGATGCAAGGCATTCAGTCGGCGCTGCGTTTCCTGGGCTTCCTGGAAACCCATTTTCTGCAAAGCCAGAACAGTCTCCTGCTCATCTAACGCGCCATTCCAGATAGATTTTTCAACATCAAAAACATCCTGATCCGGATTGGCATCGCTAAAAGTAGCATCAAAATGTTGTTGTACTTGCTGACGATACTCATTCAATTGGGCTAGAAACTGCGACCAGTCGCTAAAGTTCATGGCTTTAGCTATGCGCGCTTTTGCAGTATCGGTTTTGGGCAGTTCCTGAGTTTGTGCATCCTCTACATACATCAGCCTATGTTCCAGGTTACGTAAAAACACATAAGCTTCACTTAACTCATCCACTGTTTTTTCTGGCAATAAACCTTTACTTTTTAGTAGTGCTAAAACCGCTAAAGTTGGCTTGATTTGCAAGCTATTATCCTGCCCGCCGCGAATCAGCTGAAATACCTGTGCAATAAATTCAACCTCACGGATACCGCCCCTCCCCAGCTTGATATTGTCGTGCATGCCCTTGCTATTTACATCACGCTGAATTTGAATTTTCAAATCCCGCATTGATGCAAAGGCGCCAAAATCTAGATATTTTCTGAACACAAACGGCTTAAGGAGTTTTTCCAGCGTGTGTCCATTCTGGGTAATGACGCGTCCTTTGATCCACGCATAGCGCTCCCATTCACGGCCATTGTTTTGGTAGTAATCTTCTAGGGCATCTAAACTGCTGACTAATGCGCCCTCACTTCCAAATGGCCGTAAGCGCATGTCTACGCGAAATACAAAGCCGTCCTCAGTCATTTCATCAATTG
>JBDSHU010000124.1:0-3333 GCA_039918335.1 Methylotenera sp.
GGTACAAAATGGAATCAACGCCAGCATGGCAGTTACTAAACCAAAGATTACCGGCGATGACAATCCAGCAACCCAATAACCTGCTCCCGCCACCACTCCTTGCACCAAAGCGGTAAGCAAAACACCGTACACTACAGCGCGAGTGGTGGTGCCAGCTGCATGCAAATAGTCATTTACCTGTGGTCCGATAAATCGTGCTAATACATGGCGTAACTCTCTTATGATGCGAATGCCATCTCGATAGAAAAAAAACAGAATTACCACAACAAATATCAGTTTTGCCAGATTTTTGCCAACGCCCCCAGCCAGTGTCGCTAGCTCTTTCAAATGTGCGGCTAGCCATGCTTTAATGGCGGAAGAAACGTCTTCTGGATTAGCGGCAAGCATGGATTGCAGTTGTACAAGCCAATCACCCAACCATGGCAAACCACGCAGCATCTCTGGCACTGATGGAGGCGCTGCCAAAAATGCCTGTAGCGCAGTATAAACATTGGTAATTTCTTGTTGCGCAAGCCAAACAAGCCATAGTAAAGGCAAAAATAGCGTTAATGCTGCGAACAAAGTAGTGAGGCTCGCCGCCAGCGTATCTCGCCCTTTACACCAAAGACGTATACGTTCAGCAACAGGCCAAGAAGCATAGGCAAGTACCCCAGCCCAAGCGAACGGCGCAAGGAATGGTGAAACCACGATAAATGCAAGTAATGCCAAACCCACCAAAGCAACCCATGGGCCGATACGTCGGCTAAAAGGGGCTTTTACATTCAAACTTTATTTTTCCTTCTTAATGTGTACGCCAGATGAAATACGATCCATCGTTGCAAACATGACCCCAGAAAAAACCAGTGTCAAATGAATACCAACCAACCACGCCAACTGCTGACTACCATTCGTGGATGCCAAAACTTCTTTCACATTGATAAAATACTTAAGAAGTTCGATACCTGAAATAGCGACAATAGAGCCAATTAGCTTTAGTTTTAAGTCTGAAAAACTTACATGCCCCATCCAATCAGGGCGATCCTCATTACCGCCAGTGTCGATTTTTGAAACAAAATTCTCATATCCGGCAAAAATGATGATTAACAACAAGTTAGCAACCAGCGTAATGTCAACAAGCGTAAGAATCCCCAACAAGGCTGCGTTGCCGTCACCATTGAAGACAATCTGCAGTAAGACAGCAAATGCTTTAACAAACTTGACTAATAGCAACCCGACCGCGGCAACCAAGCCTATATAAAAAGGTACTAATAAACAGCGACTTGTGAATATAAAGTGCTCTAAAGCGCGCTCAACACGTTTCATATTTTTCTTTCAACATAAAAAATAAAATGGTTTAATCTTCTACAACACACCATGAGCTAGAGTAATCGCAATGCTGCAATACGCTCATCCAAACCAGGGTGACTTGAAAATAGTCGTTTCAACCCGCTTGAACCACCGCCAGAGATACCAAAAGCTGCCATTTGTTTAGGTAATACTGAAGGCACATGTTGCGCCTGTAAACGCTCTAATGCCGCTATCATCTTCTTAGAACTAGATAATTTTGCTGCACCGGCATCCGCACGAAACTCACGCTGGCGCGAAAACCACATCACGATAATAGAAGCCAGCACACCCAATACCAACTCAGCCACAATCATGGTGACAAAGAAGGCTGGTCCAGTACCTTTTTGGGTCTTGAAAATAATTTTATCTACGGCATAACCAATCACGCGCGATAAAAACATGACAAAGGTATTAACCACACCCTGAATCAGCGTAAGCGTCACCATGTCGCCATTGGCAATGTGCGACACTTCATGTGCTAGCACCGCCTCGGCCTCATCTTTACTCATGGCGTTGAGCAAACCCGTTGATACGGCCACCAACGAGCTATTTTTAGTCATGCCGGTAGCAAAAGCATTAACCTCCTGTGAATCAAATACCGCAACTTCTGGCATTTTTATACCAACCATGTCTGCCTGTTGACGTACAGTTTTCACCAACCAGATTTCCGTCTGCGTACGAGGCTCCTGAATCACCACCGCGCCAGACATACGTTTTGCTGACCACTTGGAGATAGCGAGTGAAATAAATGCACCACCAAAACCCATAATGGCCGCAAATGCCAATAGATTGCCAAGGTCAAGGCCATTCGCATTAAGGTAAGGCTCCACACCTAATATGCGCATGGTGACGGAAAGCACCAACATAATGGCAAGATTCGTGGCTAAAAAATAAACAATACGCTTCATTACAAACTCCGTAAAATTAAATGCTAAGGGTTTAAACTAAGTTTCGAATCACTTGGATCAAACTCGCTAAACTATCGATTTCATTGCTATTCAACCTCTAATTGAATGTTTGCAGAATCGTGCGAATGTTCCCGTAAACGTTCCAGCCGTCTTTTGAGTGTACGCTCACAACGCTCACTTGCACGATCTATTGCAACATATAGATCAGTTTCAATATCCTCAATCACGATATTATTCTGTCCAACCAATGACAGGCTTATTTGGCATCGTTTGTCGATTCCACCACGCGGGCCATTAATGTCGGCAAGACTCACCCTTGCATTTAAAATTTGTCCGTCATTGCGATCCAGCGCAAATTGCATGCGTCGTGTGGTGTAGATACGTATGCCTTCTGTTAACGAAAAGCCGTTAGTCTGAATATCAAGCTGCATCATATTTCCTTTAAATAAGCATTAAAAGTGAACGCATCATAGGTGAATTAACACTTCGTAAAAATAAAGCATATACTGATTAAATGCTCGTAAAAAACTGATTATTGAGGCTTCATCATGAATTACAAACAACTACACTATTTCTGGCAGGTTGCACACGCAGGTAGCATAGCTCGGGCTAGCGAGCAGCTAGACCTCACACCGCAAACACTCAGCGGCCAGATTGGCTTGTTAGAAGCATCGTTAGAAACCACGCTATTTCGCCGTGTCGGGCGAGGGCTAGAACTTACCGAAACAGGCCGATTGGCTTTATCTTACGCAGATGAAATTTTTGAAGTTGGTGCTGAAATGGAACAGGCTTTAAGTGGAGGAACGGTTAAACGCCTGACACAATTTCGAGTTGGCATTGCCGATGTGATGACAAAGTCTATTGTATATAGGCTGTTAGCCCCAGCAATGTGCCTTGAAGAGCCTGTAAAAATAATATGTAAAGAGGATAAGTTAGAGCGTTTGTTAGCTGATTTGGCGATACACCGTTTAGATTTGGTGCTATCGGATAGACCGATGCCCGCGGATATTAACATCAAGGGCTACAGTAATAAGCTTGTTGAATGTGGTGTGAGTTTTTTTGCCTCCACAAAACTGGCGGAACAATATGGCAGAAACTT
>JBDSHU010000125.1:0-6273 GCA_039918335.1 Methylotenera sp.
AGATGTACTGCGTGATTTACGCGAATATGGCGCAAGCAGGGCATTAACAGAGCGCAGAAACGAACTACTAGGCACTATGGCTTGCCATGCTGCTGTGCGCGCTAATCGTATGCTGACTATTCCAGAGATGAATGCTTTGCTGCGTGATATGGAAGCGACAGAACGCTCAGGTATGTGTAATCACGGGCGCCCAACATGGTTCCAAGTGAGTATGAGTGACTTGGATAAGATGTTTATGCGGGGTAAGTAAATGAATTCAAAAAAAATCAGTGTCAAGACTGAGAGGTTTTATTCAGCCCACCATGCATTGCTTCGCATTGCAAAAGACAATCTCCATAAAGCAGAAACCAAAGAGCCAGGTTGGTTTGATTGTCAATTTACAGCTATTGCTTTAAGTGCTTTAGCTATTGAAGCTGTTTGTAATGCTGTCGGCGAAAAGGTTATTGATAAATGGTGTGATTTTGAGAGTTGTAGTCCGATTGTAAAAATTCGATTGATTTGTGAACATTTGAGTATTAACTATGATGCTGGTAAAGAGCCTTGGGCTAGTGTTATTTGGTTATGCAAAACTCGTAATCTTATTGCTCATCCCAAAGCTGAACATATAAAGAATGAGGCTGTAATTACTGAACAAGAACATCAGACTCAAGAGTATAGAAGTATTCCAAAGTCAAAATTAGAGAAAAAAATTACATTTGATTATGCAAAAAAATCTATTGCGACAATAGAAAAATTGATTGATCTGTTCTGTGAAAAATTAACCGTAGAACAAAAGTTTGGGATTGTTGGTGATATGTGGCATTCAAGCTCAAAAGCTCATAATGTAGGTTCATGATGAATTTTGAAAAAACAAAATCAAATCCACGCGCTATTTTCCTTATGGGACCAACCGCTAGCGGTAAGACTGGTGCGGCTGTCGAGCTATATTCAAAGCTACCTGTTGAAATCATCAGCGTAGATTCAGCTTTGGTCTATCGCGATATGGATATCGGAACAGCCAAGCCAGATGCTAAAACTTTAGCCAAAGCACCACATCACCTGATTGATATTATTGACCCCACCAGTGCTTATTCTGCGGCGAATTTTAGAAGTGATGCTTTGCGTTTGATGGCAGACATCACTGCGCGTGGCAAAATCCCGTTATTAGTGGGAGGCACGATGCTGTACTTCAAAGCGCTGCAGGGTGGTTTGAGTGGTTTGCCTGAAGCCAACCAAGAGGTACGTGCGAGGTTGGACGCTAGGGCTGCTTTGATTGGCTGGCCAGCGATGCACGAAAAACTTGCTTTGATTGATGCCTCTACTGCTGCGCGTTTGGAGCCAAACGACGCACAACGAATTCAACGTGCGTTAGAGGTGTTTGAAATTACTGGCGAGAGCATGACTCAGTTATATGCCAAACAAACTAGTGAAGCATTGCCTTACAAGTTATTAAAGCTAGCACTCGTGCCTAGTGACCGTAAAGTGCTGCATGAGCGTATTGCGCTACGTTTCGATCAAATGCTGACAGCTGGTTTTTTAGATGAAGTAAAAGCGTTAAAGGAAAAATACCCAACCTTAACAGCCGATTCAACTTCCATGCGCTGTGTAGGATATCGTCAAGCTTTAGAGCATTTGGCTGGTGAATATGATGCCGCTGAGTTGCGCGATAGAGGCATTTTTGCCACGCGTCAGCTAGCGAAACGTCAGCTGACTTGGTTGCGTGGTATGGACGATATTATTGAGTTAGATTGTTTAAATCCGCAGCTTAATGAATCAGTATTTAATGAAATAAATCAATTTATTAGCGATTAAATATAATAAATTGATTTAAGTTTAAACATTCATTTTTTGAATACGCTTTGCCGCTTCAATACACTCTTCCAAGCTTGCGACTAATGCTAATCTAACGAAATTTTTGCCTGGGTTCACACCATGTGCTTCTCTTGCCAAATAACTGCCCGGTAGTACCGTCACATTGAAATCACGGTACAGTTTTAAGGCGAACTCGGTGTCACTTTCTTTTGTTCTTGCCCATAAATAGAAAGCCGCATCTGGCATTTCAACCTCTAATGCACCGTTCATTAAACTCGTTACTGTATTAAATTTTTCAGCATACAATCTGCGGTTCTCGATGACGTGTGCTTCATCATTCCATGCAGTCATGCTGGCAGCTTGCACTGCTGGGTTCATGGCACAGCCGTGATAAGTACGGTAGAGCGCGAACTTACTGATAATGCTTTCATCGCCTGCAACAAAGCCTGAGCGCATGCCCGGTACGTTTGAGCGTTTAGAGAGTGAACTGAATATCACGAGGTTTTTAAAATCTCTACCCAATTCGTGAGCCGCTTGCAGCGCGCCTAGCGGTGGGTGGGCTTCATCAAAATAAATCTCTGAATAACACTCATCGGCTGCAATGACAAAGTCGTATTTATCGGATAATTCAAAAATGGTTTTCCATTGGGCTAAAGTCATTACTTTGCCGGAAGGGTTGCCAGGGCTGCATATATACACTAACTGGGTGCGCTTCAATACCTCAACAGGCACACTTTCAAAATCCATTACATGACTATGCTTTGGGTCTTTATGTGGCAAGGTATTTAAAAAATACGGCTCAGCACCCGCTAAAAATGCGGCACCTTCGTAAATCTGATAGAAGGGATTAGGCGAAATAATGACGGGATTCTGTTTTTTACTGTCTGTGATGACTTGAGCGAATGCGAACAAAGCCTCGCGACTACCTGTCACAGGCAGAATAGCAGTTTCCGGGTTTAATGCCGGGATACCGTAACGGCGTGATATCCAGTTAGAAATCGCTTCACGGAGCGCTAAAGAGCCTATAGTTGTGGGGTAGGTAGCCAAGCCTGCTAAATTATTCACCAGCGCGTCTTTAATCAATTGCGGCGTGGCGTGTTTAGGCTCACCGATAGATAGGTTAATAGCAGAATAAGCAGGATTCGGTGTAATGCCCTTGAATAAGTCGCGTAAACGCTGGAAAGGGTAAGGTTGCAGTAAATTAAGGTTTGGATTCATAGGCGATATTGTAATATAGGGCGCTAGCTATCCAAAGTGCAGACTTTAATTAAAAACTAGCTTAAAGATGTGCAATGTTGTGTAAACATTAGAATTTAAATCTGCTAAATTAAAAGCATTAAGATTCAAAGTTAATACAATAAAGTTAATACAAGAAGCACGCAGTTAAGTAAAAGGGCATCACGTGAGTAATAACAATACCAATATAACCAAGCCCCATTCAACTAATCATCCGTTAGCCGTCTTTAGCCTATTGTTTGGTGCGTTTTGCTGGGGGATCATATGGTTTCCTTATCGCATTATGGCGGAGGCTGGGGTAGCAGGTATTGCATCCAGCTTTTACACTTACGGCATCATCCTTATTTTGGCTGGTGCCTATTTTGCAAAGCACTGGCGCGATATTTTCAGTCAGCCGCTTAGCATTATCTGGTTATGCATCGTGGCAGGGTGGACAAACCTAGCCTATGTGTTAGCGGTGATTGATGGCGAGGTCATGCGGGTGATGCTGTTGTTTTATTTATCGCCGCTATGGACTTTGATATTGGCGCATTTTTGGCTCAAAGAGCGTACGAATGCCCGCGGATTAATGATTATTGCATTGTCTTTGCTAGGCGCATTTATCATGTTGAATGACTTTACCGGACAATCAGGTGCATGGCCACTGCCTAAAAACACTGCTGAATGGATTGCCTTATCATCAGGGATGGGGTTCTCGCTTACCAATGTGATCACGCGAAAATCCACTCATTTAAGCATACGCACCAAGTCTTTTGCGGTTTGGATCGGTGTTTTTGTTATGGCGCTATTAATCATGCCATTTGTAAAAGAGTCATTCCCTGCGCCCAGTTTTTTTACTGTGAATCAATGGTTAATCATGGTGATTATTGCGTTGCTGGTGATGGCCGCAACGCTTTCTGTGCAATACGGCATAACGCAAATTACCGCTACGCGTGCCTCTGTGTTATTTCTGTTTGAATTAGTGGTAGCGGCCATCGCCTCTTACTTTTTAGCGCATGAAGTGATGGATTGGAACGAATGGGTAGGCGGTGCTTTAATCGTCATTGCCGCAATATTTGCCGCTTTTAACGAATCAAATTAATAGCAAACGCTATTAGCTAAAGCTGCTACTCCGGTTGCCTTCTGCAGCAAAGCGGATTTTCAACGATAAGTCATTACGTGAGTCTGCATTGGCTAATGCGTTATCTTCATCAATTTTTCCATTTGCATATAAACGGAACAATGACTGATCGAATGTACCCATGCCGATGTCATTGTTATCCGCCATAATTTCCTTAATGTCGCTCATTTTTTGTTTTTGAATGAGTTCGGCGATATAAGTTGTGTTAATCAATACTTCGGTAGCGGCAACCCGTTTGCTTTGTTTGCCGGTAATTAAACGTTGAGAAATAATCGATACCAGATTCATCGACATTCCAAGCAATAAACCGGCACGCCCATCTTCCGGAAAGAATGAAATCACACGTTCCAGTGCCTGATTCGCGTTATTGGCATGTAGCGTCGCTAAACATAAATGCCCGGTTTCCGCATAGGCTAGGGCGTTTTTCATGCCTTCCATGTCACGTACTTCGCCAATTAAAATCACATCAGGCGCCTGGCGCATGGCATTTTTGAGACCATTTTCAAAAGATAGCGTATCAATGCCAACTTCACGTTGGTCGACGATTGATTTTTTATGGCCATGGATAAATTCAATCGGGTCTTCAAGTGTGAGGATATGACCTGTACTGGTGGCGTTACGATGATCAATCATAGAAGCAAAGGTAGTGGTTTTGCCTGATCCGGTAGCACCTACCACCAAAATCAAGCCGCGTTTCCGCATGATTAGCTCTTGCAAAATGGCAGGTAAGCCTAAGGTGTCTATCGATGGAATCTCCGTTTTAATATGACGGATGACCATGCCAACCTCACCACGCTGCCTGAATACGTTGATGCGGAAGCGACCAATGTCTTTTTTACCAATAGCAAAATTACATTCTAAAGTGGATTCAAATTCCTTGATTTGCTCAGGACTCATGATGGCATAAGCAATTTCTTTAATCATGCCTGGCGCCATAATTTGTGCGTTGATAGGCAGTGTGTCACCCTCAACCTCAATATGAATCGCTGCACCAGCGCTAAAAAACAAATCAGAACCGCCCTTATCCAGCATGAATTTTAAAATAGGGGTAATGTCGATTGCGGCCATGAATTGATCCTAATGGTAGTTATTAGTATTTTGTAGGTTTGAATAATTTACGTTTTTGTGACTTTAGCATAATTTATTTAACAGGAAGTTCGCATTAACTTTAGTTTTTTAATGTCGCTAGATAACGTTGCCAAATCGTTTGATAGGTTGCTTCTAAAGAGTTTGTAAATTGCACAGTATCAAACAACTTGGAAGTCATTTTTTCTACCAGTAGTTTTTGTTTCATTTCTGAAATTGCATCCGGATTATTCGCAAGGTAAAGTGCTTTATTTTCATAGTCTTGTAACGTATAAGTAATAAGTTGATTTAAGTCTGCAGCTTTCAATAGACTGCCTGCTACGCGCGCAGCAAAGGTCTCTCCTACGCAGGTTAATACGGGTACCCCCATCCATAAGGCGTCGCTACAGGTAGTGTGTGCATTGTAAGGCTGTGTATCTAAAAATAAGTCAGCATGCACATGGCGCGCTAGGTGGTCTGCAATACTCACGCGCGGTGCAAAAACCAGTCTATCGGCAGGAATGCCTTGGCTGGCTGCTTCACGAATCAGGTTTTGTTTCGCCCATGGATTGCAATCAAGCAGCCAAAGTACACTATTGGGCACAGCTTTAAGCAAGCGCATCCATACAGCAAATACATCAGAGGTGATTTTGAAAGTTTGGTTAAAGCAGCAAAATACAAATGAATCCTCAGCTAGCTGACATGACTCACGGCTAGGCATTTTACCTATTGGTCGTTTGCGATCGTTAGGCTGATAGCAATTGGGTAAGAAAGCCAATTGTTCTGCGTAACGATTGACTGAGCCAGGCGGACTGATGAAATGATCGGTCAGAATATAATCAAACAATGGACGGCGGCTTTGGTTTTTATCAGGTTGAGTACTGGCTTCGCCCATTGTGCCAGGGAAGCCAAGCCAGTTAACGCTGATTGGGGCAGGGCGTAATGCAACGATGCCGCTACGGCTAGTTTGGGTAAAGCCCGTTAAATCGACCAAAATATCAATGCCGCAAGCATTTATCTTTTTAGCAGCTTCAATTTCAGATAGATTTCTCACATCATGG